>CAYGNZ010000203.1:2866-6405 GCA_964351345.1 uncultured Bdellovibrionales bacterium
TCATACGACCTCGCCAGCAGTTTCCGCAACGCCTCAACAAATTCAAAATGGACCGACACCGAAGCATCAAGCAGCAAAAAAGGTGGAACGCTCAGCGATAAAAGCGAAGAAGGTAGTCGTGCGCACTGATACTCCGACAGTGATCAAAACGAAAACGCTTAAGGTACCGAAAAAATTACCAACAAAGAAAGTCAAACCCAAAACGACTTCACACAAGTTTACCCCGCAGCTTGATACGCCGTTTGAAGAAGACGCACGCGATCGCTATGAACTAGAGTATAAGGTGAAGGCTGCCCTCACTCATAGATTTTTTGACTACCTTAGCTGGGAAGACTCAGAGCGTATGACGAATACGCTGTGTATTATTGGTCGGGATCCGTTCGGCTCAGAGATTGACTCGCCCACCTTACAACACTCGAAGCATCGAATTGTACGGCGTCTTTCCGTGACAGCGAAACGATCTCAATTAAAGCAATGCACCGTCGCATTTATTAGCGGCTGGCAAATGGGTGCGGAGAACAAGATCGTAGAAAAGCTACACCGGCTTGGTGTTTTGACTGTTACCGAACGACTGAGCAACGGCGTCATTCATTTCTATATTCGCAGGGGACGAGTGCAATTCGACATTAATACGGAACTCGCCAGAGAACTTGGCATTGAAATTAGTCCCGCGTTGGTCAAACTCTCGATTAAGAGTTAGCCAAAAAAAGAGCTGTGGATTGAAAACAATCCACAGCTCCTTTAAGAAGTTTCTTATGGGCAGAGGCCTGGTGGAATCAAGTCACCAAAGCCAGTCGTGCAGAGAGTCTCGCACAGCCCTCTATCACCACCACTTGCAGGGTCAGCCGCACAAAGGTCGATACATTCCTGACAGCTTGGTAGCCCAGGTGTGCCGGTGTCGGTAGGCTCTGGACTTGCCGTTTCAGTTGGCTCCGGACTTGCAGTCTCGGTGGGTTCTGGACTTGCAGTCTCGGTAGGCTCAGGGCTTGCCGTCTCAGTAGGCTCTGGGCTGGCAGTTTCGGTAGGCTCTGGACTCGCCGTTTCAGTTGGCTCTGGACTTGCGGTCTCAGTAGGTTCTGGACTTTCAGTCTCTGTTGGAGTTGGAGAAGCGCCATCCTCAGTGATGCTTACAATCATCGAGGTAATGCTCAAATCCGGGTTTACAGTAAAATCAACTTCTACCACTGCAGGAACCTCGGGTAGACCCGAAACAATAGAAGTCGCTGTCCCTGCATCGCTAACAAATTCTACGAGGATCTCCCCGCCCGCAACTAAGGCTCCTTGCAAGGAGAATGAACCGTTTGCGTCGGTAACTGCTGAATCGCCTAAGGCGTTCACGGTTACTCCGGGAATACCAACGCTTGCGGTTTGTGCGGTGCGCGAGGTCGCGGCAGTGACAAGCTTCCCTTGAATTCTCAGGCTGCTGTCTCCACCACCAGAGCTACCTCCGCAGGCGATAATTAGTGCAACGGAGGCGAACGCCAGGCAGCACGTAATGCTAAACTTAATCAAAGATGATCTCATTATTTTTTCTCCCACTGGTTGAACTATGAGGGCTACGTACCGGAAATTGCTATCCCCTTTTCCAATTAGTCTAGATTTAACTTAGGAGCGGAAAGATGCAATTGATTATTCTACTTAAAGAAGGCGAGCTAAGCAGCTTGTTTCAACAAAGATGAACTATAAATGAGAAGAGCTAATGACAAGGAATTACTAAACATTGAGGAGAATTGATCTAATTTTTATGAGGAAAGAGACTCTTCAATTGCAGCAAGAAAAAAGCTCAGTTCTATAGGTTTCCGCAGTATTCTTACCTTATTGAGAACATCTGAGTCCTTAATTTGAAATGCCGAGCCCTGTGGCATGCTTGCCTGTCCTCCGGTGATTGCAATCAATTTTATCTCGGGATGTGACTCTAAGAGATTCTCCATCAAGGTGACGCCGTCAAGGCCAGGCAAGATTATGTCGCAAATAACGAGGTCAAAAGCAGTTTTTTCGACTGAAGCGAAGGCGGCTTCAGCGCTTTCACAGGTGTGTACTTCGTGTGGAGTATCAGCCAGCATCTGAGAGAACATACGAAGAAGCTGAGCATCATCGTCTACGACTAAAATTTTCGCCATTGAAAGCTCCATCTAAAGAAAAAACCCCTAAGGGTTGTTATGTTACTGCTAAGGTTATCTCGAAAAACACGAGTAATGATACCGTAAGTGAAATCAAGCCACTACAATTCTTATGGTAGGTGTGTGTTGGAGTATCATTCGTAACGATAGAAAAAATACTAAAATCTGCACAGACTGTTGCCGAACTGTAGTCTAAATGAGAACGAGCCGTCTCTCTGCAGTAGATTCCGATCAACGAATGTCGTGATGATTTCCTAAGATGCCAAAAATACTTGTAATCGAGGACGATGACCAAGTTCGACGTTTGCTACGTCAGATACTGGAAGATCAAGATTACGAGGTAGTTGAGGCACGTGATGGTGATGAGGGCATTTCGCAGTATCGTCAAGAACAGCCCGATTTACTGATATCGGACTTGGTGATGCCGGGGAAAGATGGATTGATGGCTATCCAAGAAATTCTGCAAGAATATCCTCGAGCAAATGTTATTTGTATTTCCGGTGGGCCGCGAGGCAAACCGTATTGGCTGCCTCTTGCGAAGAGGGCGGGAGCCTTTCACACCTTGAAAAAGCCGATCGAACCAAGTGTGCTCATTTCGGCAGTGCGAAATTGTCTCAACTCACGAAACTAAGCCAGCTCCTCTCGAGTCATAGCTGTGACTTCCATTAATTGCATCATCAACTGCAATCGCTAGACTAGATAAAGACACCGGTTTAATTAAGCAGCGTCGACAGCCTCTTTGCAGAGCTTCGTGAGGTGAAATGTCATCACTAAAGCCAGTGCAAAGCATGACGGGAAGTTCTGGAAATTGGTTGACGATTTTATCAACTAAGGCAAGTCCTCGCATACCAGGCATTTGCTCATCCGTTATGACTAAGTTCCAGTGATTTGGATTTTCCTCGATTTTCTTCAGTGCCTGCAAGGGATCTTGAAAGGCATCTACCTTGTAGCCAAGTTCTTCAAGCATTTGCGACATTACCCCGAGCACCGCGCCTTCGTCATCAACCAGCATAATGCTCCCCTCTCCGCGGAAGACGTCAATATCGTCTGTAGAACCGAGAAGGACCACCTGGGCTTCCTCCGCGACGGGCAAACGAACCGTGATACTTGTCCCTTTACCAACTTCGGACTTAACCTCGATACGTCCGTCGTGTTCCTCGATAATTCCGTGGACTGCAGAGAGCCCAATTCCAGTGCCTTCGCCGACCCCTTTTGTCGTGAAAAATGGGTCAAACATTTGATCCAGGACCTCGGGAGTCATTCCCGTGCCTGTGTCGGTGACTCGAATACCAACCGACGTTCTCTGTTCTTGTAAGGAGTCACTTGCCGAGACCCCTCCATGAAACAACTCAATGGTTATTTTCCCACCGTCAGATTCCATCGATTGGATAGAATTTTTCACAATGTTACTCAGAAGCT
>CAYGNZ010000204.1:0-6394 GCA_964351345.1 uncultured Bdellovibrionales bacterium
CAGGCATTCCGGCTCTGGGAAATCAACCTTGGTCAGTTTACTGCCGCGATTCGACGAGGTGCAGGATGGCTCCTTGCTCGTGAAGGGCCGTCCAATAACCAACTGGACACTCAAATCGTTGCGGGATTCAATCTCGGTGGTGAATCAGCATACCTTTCTGTTCAACACCAGCATTCGAGAGAATATCGCGTACGGAAAAGCAGGTGCGAGTCTCGATGAGATTCAGCGCGCGGCACGAGCTGCAAATGCACACGAGTTCATTGTCGCCCTTCCCGAGGGCTATGACACGATGATCGGAGAGCAGGGTTTGCGTCTCTCTGGAGGACAGCGAGCGCGTTTGGCAATTGCGAGAGCCTTGCTCAAAGACGCGCCAATTCTTGTGCTTGATGAAGCAACGGCAAGTCTTGATAGTGAGTCCGAAGGGCTGGTGCAAGATGCCATTGATTTGTTGATGAAGGGAAGAACCGTGCTGGTAATCGCGCACCGGCTTTCCACAATTCGCCAAGCGGATAAAATCGCGGTGCTCAAGGATGCTAAAATTGTTGAGCTCGGAACTCACGAGGAGCTATTAGCGCTCGATGGCGAGTATGCTCGTCTCTACCGTCTTCAGTTCCGAGAGGAATCTTCTGGCGAAACCCTGGTCGCAAATGTCCCCGGACACTAGACAAGGGGATTACTCAGGAGGTCTCGAGCCGCTGTTTGCGCTGCTATTAGAAGCAGCCCTGTTGCTCCTTACCTCCCTTGCACTACCATTCTATCTACTCTATTCCCTCACGCGTCCGCGTTTACGTTGTGGATTGGCGGAACGACTTGGTTTTGGCCTGTGGCAATCGCCGGAAATGCAGCGAGCCGACATACTCATTCACGCAGCCTCTGTTGGTGAGGTCAATGGCATTGAGCCCCTACTGGCGGAGCTCAAGTCATTACACCCCGAGCAAAAAATCGTAGTCTCAACTACCTCTGTCACTGGTCGAGATAGAGCGCGTGAACTCGTGGGCGAAACGCGAGCGGCGCTTCTCCCGCTTGATCATCCCTCGCTGCAACGCCTCATGCTCGCGCGTGTGCGCCCCAAAATGGTGATCATTACCGAGACCGAGCTTTGGCCAAGTTTTTTACTGCTCCTTGCAACAAACAACATTCCAACACTGCTGATAAATGCACGTATTTCTGACTATAGCTTTCCAAATTACTCTAAGCTTCGATTTTTGCTTCAGCCATTGCTTAAAACCTTTCGAGCAATTCTGACCCAAAGCGTTCTCGATGCAGAACGATTTAGAGCCTTAGGTGCTGACTCAGCTCGAGTCGAGGTGGTGGGTTCGACCAAATACGATCGGCAGGTGCAGGCGCTCAGCACTGAGGAGCGGCAGTCGTTTGCCTCTGAACTGGGGATTTCACTGGAGAAGCTCTGCTTTGTCGCTGGCAGTGTCCGACCGGGTGAAGATGAAGTAGTGGTCCAAGCGTATTGTGAGGCTTTACAAGAGGTGCCGGATTTACAACTTATCCTCACACCGCGTCATCCTGAACGTTTCGATGCCTGCGCGGAGTTGCTCCAAGCAAACGGGCTTGAGTTTCACCGAAGGAGCGCAGGTAACGCCGCCAAGGAGAGTGCAGTAGTGCTTCTGGATACCCTTGGCGAACTTCAGCGGGTCTACAGTCTTGCTTCCTTTTCATTTGTTGGAGCCACCCTCGTTGATATCGGTGGACATAACCCGCTTGAACCCGCAGCCTACGGCGCGCCAGTGCTGCTGGGGCCGTATTACTCAACCGTGCGCGATGCGGTGGCCGCCTTGCGACAAGTCGATGCGGTAAAAATTGTGGAGAATAAAGCGGAGTTGCGAAATGCGATTCTGCACTACGCGAAAAATCCCGATCAGCGCCAAGCTGCGGGTCTGCGGGCAGAGCAAGCATGGCGCAGGAACTTGGGGGCAACAAAAAAGGTGCTGGAGTTTCTTCCACTCAGTGCGACACAAGCCGCTGAGAACCGTCGTGCCAACGCAAAGTCGAGTTAGTTACTCGCCCCTGAACTCTTTGAGCGCTCAACCCGTATCACGCCGTCGACCTTCTCGATATTTTTCGTAATCTTATCAAGCTGAGAGACGCTGCCAACGTTTACCTCAAATGAGCAAATCGCCTTACCATTTGGGTTCGCACTGACCTCGGCGCTGACGATATTTGCTCCGGCAGAGGAGATTGACTGGGTGAGGGAGGCAAGAAGCCCTAGTTTGTCCATGCAGTGAATTTTGAGGCGAACGGCACGTTGTGTTTCCACATTGGTGTCCCAAGAAACTGGGATAAGGCGACGGGGATCAAAGCTGAGTGTTTGAGGACAGCCTCGGGTGTGTACCACCACCCCGCGACCTCGCGTCACGTAGCCCACGATTTCGTCTCCCGGCAGAGGCTCACAACAGCGAGCGAAACGAAAGACCACGTCATCAAGCCCGTTTACTTTCACCGCTGCTCGATCGCTAAACGCGCGGGCAGCGCGCTGAAAAATCTTTTGTAAGGTTGAGTCTTCTCGCTCTAGTTTCGCCTCAAGATCTGAAACATCAGGGACAAGGCGTCCGACAACCCCGCGAGTAGAGAGTTTTCCGTAACCGATCTCGGCAAGCAGCAGCTCGATTTCGCGAAATCCCATATCCTCTGCGACTTTCTCCAGAGATCCATCTTTTACGACTTTACTCAGCGTGAGCTTCACCTTGCGTAAATCTTTTGCGAGCAGCTCCTGGCCCACACTCACTGAGCGCTTGCGTTCTTCTCCCTTGAGATAGCTGCGAATACGCTGCTTCGCTTTTGTGGTGACAACGATCTTGAGCCAATCCTTACTTGGTGACTGCGAGTCTGAAGTAACAATCTCAACTGTATCGCCATTCTTGAGCTTATAGGCGAGTGGGACGAGTTTGCCGTTTACCTTCGCGCCAGTGCAGTGATGTCCTACTTCAGAGTGAATTTGGTAGGCGAAATCGATCGGGGTTGCACCTTGGGTGAGGGACAAGACCTCGCCCTTGGGCGAGAAAACAAAGACTTCGTGCGGAAAGAGATCTTCTTTCACACTGGACATAAACTCAATCGGATCGCTTAGTGCTTTCTCCGATTCAATTAAGTCACTAAGCCATGGTAGTTCTCGCGGAGTGGCCTCACCGTCTTTTGCGGGACGGTTTTCTTTGTAACGCCAATGGGCGGCGATGCCGCGTTCAGCGATGTCATGCATCTCGTGCGTACGGATTTGAATTTCTACTCGCTGCGCCTTTGGGCCAATCACGGTCGTGTGTAGGGAGCGGTAGTTGTTGGGCTTCGGCATTGCCACGTAATCTTTAAAACGCCCAGGGATAGGTTTCCATGCGGCGTGGATTACGCCTAGGGCCGCGTAGCAATCCATTGTTGAATCGACCAGGATTCGAAAGGCGATGACGTCAAATACCTCATCGAAGTTTACATTCTGTCGCTCCATTTTTTGGTAAATGGAGTAGAAGTGCTTTGGCCGACCAGAGACCTCTCCTTTAATGCCGTTTTCTTCGAGTTCGCCCGAGATAAGTCGAACTACTTCATTGATGTAGTATTCTCTGTCTTTTTTTGAAGCGCGGATGTGCGCCTTAATGTCGTCATAGACTTTGGGTTTTAAATAGCGAAGGCTGAGGTCTTCTAGCTCAGACTTCATCCAGTAAATTCCCAGCCGACTTGCAAGAGGTGCGTAAATATCAAGCGTTTCCTGAGCGATGCGCGCCCGGCGTGACTCAGAGAGAAATTCAAGCGTACGCATGTTGTGTGTGCGATCGCAGAGTTTTATCAGCAACACGCGAATGTCTTTAGACATCGCAAGCAGCATTTTACGAAAATTTTCCGATTGTGCTTCGACCTTCGAGCTGAACTGAACTTGGGAGAGTTTCGTTACCCCGTCGACAAGATCGGCAACCTCTTTGCCAAAGATCTCTTGAATCTCACTGAGGCTCACATCAGTGTCTTCCACGGTATCGTGGAGTAGGGAAGTAACAATTGCAGGAACATCAAGACGAAGCTTGCTGGCAAGATACGCCACATGCTGCACATGCGTGATGTAGGGCTCGCCCGAGACTCGGGTTTGTCCCTGGTGATGCTTCATCGAAAAGGAGTTCGCTTGACGGATAGGTTCCGTGTCTGCCTCGGGGAGGTATTCGTGGACAGATGAGATGATCTCTTGAAGCTGCACTATGCCTTTCTTTACCTATTCCTGCTCACACCTGAGCTCTTACCGAGAGCCGCAATTTCGTGGATCTCAGCGCAAGATCTTATTCTACCGGAGTCCTGAGGATGGAGGAAACAGGAGAAGCAAATTGTCTCAAACGTTGGAATGCTTTAGATGCAAGCACCTCTGTTTGGGCCCAATAAATCTAGAAAAATCTTACTCTTAGAACAATCCGCCGAATGCGAAATTACGTAGTAAACCTTGAGCGCAGAACGGCCTCCGCAGAGTCTACGACGCGGGTGTTCCTTAGCGGTTGGGCACTACAGGCTTTCTGCTCAGTGAGCAATAAAAGCGCTACTTACTGGGATTTGGCTTCTTCTAGCGCCGCTTCTTGAGCAGGGCTAGTTGAGACTGCTGAAGCTTCCTCGCTTGAGTCCTCGTCCTCATCACCTGCATCATCCTCACTGGCGCTTTCTTCAGTAGCGGTTGTTTCTGATGACTCAGCGGTAGCAGTTGAGGCGGACGCGCTCCGGTTTCCGGTTGGGGTAGTAAGTACGGCAAGATCGAGTTCTTCGAGCAATGGATCAGAGAATTCCTTTGCCGGGCTAGATTCTTCCTTGAGGAAGCTGACCTTACCGTCGGCAATTTCTCGTAAGGCAGAAACAATCGCTCTGTTTCCCTTTGTGTCGGTCACAGGATTGGAGCCGGTGAGAAGTTGCTTCGCTCTTCTTGCGGCAAGGCGCACCAGAGAGAAACGGTTCTTTTGATGGTCTAAACAATCTTCAACTGTAATTCGTGCCATAGAGCAGTAATCACCCCAAAAAATCTAGCTGTTGGCGAATTTAGGTCGCCAAGGGAATCGCATCAATAGCGACTATATCTATAGGAAATCCTGAACGCAATAACGAGGACTTGACTTGGGTAGCAGAGACTTGCTTACGGGTCAACTTTACTTACCATTTCATAGCGTTTTATTGGATTACCGCAGCCCTATTGCGCTAATCCGCCATTTCAGCGTATTGAGCAGCATTAGCCATTTCAGTGTCGCACAAGGTAGACTGCCGCAGAAGCAGCAAATGCAACGGAGGTCGAGCTTACAATGAATCAAGATGACGGGCAGGGTGAGAACAGCAATCCAGACGAGCAACAGTCCGCAGCGAGCACTGGAAAAAAGCCCGTATTGATTCAGGGTGCGGGAAGATTTCGCGATAAATTCCAGGGTAAGACATTTCTCATACCCAGTTTTATTACGCTCGTCGGTACGTTCTGCGGATTTCTCGGCACCGTCAGCGCCTTTCACGGTAACTATATCTATGCGTGCAAATGTATCGCGCTGGCAATTCTCCTCGATGGTCTTGATGGCCGAGTGGCAAGGAAACTAAACGCGACTAGTCCCTTTGGCCGTGAGTTTGATTCCTTAAGCGATCTGATTGCTTTTGGTATGGCGCCCGCGGTGCTGATGTACAGTTGGGGATTTTCAAGAACAGCAGATGAATTTGGTCTGCTCGTTGCCTTTCTCGTGCTGGTATGTGGAGCCACGCGGCTTGCGCGCTTTAATATTACCAGCACCGGTGAGATGAAACTCTCTCGAGCGTCTCAAGGTTTCCAAGGCCTGCCGATTCCGGGAGCAGCGGCGGCACTTGCCTCGATAGTCTACCTTTTCCCGGAGCCGCTTGAGAACGAGTTTGTGGTCGCAGCGATGATGGCCTACACCGCTCTAGTTGCCGGGCTGATGGTGAGCACGATCGATTTTTTCAGTGTGAAGTATTTACGACTTACTGAAGGTAGTCTGAGAGTGAATGTAGTGGTGCTTGCAATCGCAGTTGCCCTAACCTGGAAATATTCTCAACTAATGATAGCGATTGGCTCTACCGCCTACGCGATGAGTGGAGCGGTAGGCTACCTTTGGTCAAAGTACCTGCCGCAATCCTGGGAGAAGCAGAAGAAACGATTCGGGGCCGTGGCTTCTTGATTTAGAAGAGAGTCCTAGAAGAGAGTTAAGGCACGGACCACTGCAATTTAGAGCGGTAGCGGGAAACAGTCTCTTCCCGCTACCGCGTAAAAATCCATGCCTTATCGAGGTGCGACATTCACGTACTAGCCTTTCTCGTCGGGGTCATCGGCAAGCGTGAGTTCCTCCTCATCGTCGCCATCGGACTGCACGACAAGGTCGCTGTCAGCAGCCGAGCTTGCGGCGGCAGCGTCCTCCGTAAGATCGGCGGTTCCCTCGCCATC
>CAYGNZ010000205.1:0-6364 GCA_964351345.1 uncultured Bdellovibrionales bacterium
TGAGATCGGCATCAGCAAATTTGATTAGGCAAGGCACTTTGACCCATCCACCTTCGCCTTGGACGTAATCGCTATCAAGTAACGACAACCAACCAAGAGGACCAGGCTTCATTAACAACTCGGCCTCAAGCGGCAAGGTCTCCGGTGCTCGACGACTAGTCCAAGGATCGCGAGTGTGTTCGCGATGGTAAGGCAGCCCGAGCAAGGAACCGTAGCCTTTGAGCGCCTCTCGAACGAAAGGATCGATTCCGTCAGGAAATTTCAGTGCCTCAACGGGCGCATCCGGAGGAAGCAAAGCGGCGGGTTTCATCCGAAGAATCCAACCCTGCTCGGTTTCCAAAATTTTGAAGCGGTAGCCTTGAAGCATTAAATCTCCATCCGGTCCGTCCTCAAACTCAAAACCGCGAATCTTTTCATTCGCTATTTCCAAAGGGGGAAAACTCATCTCAACTCCTAAAAAACATGAACTCCACAATCTGTGGCATTCAGGCCAGCGCTTCGGCAGACCTCAACGCCACATACTGTGATAAACCTTTTCCACAAGCTTTCACCCACAGAAGCTCCTGACTTCGGTGGGCAAAAACGTAGCATTGACTCATGTTGGAGGAGGAAAGAACTTTGCGGGAAGGATTAGGCTAACATACGCCCATCTGGTGTCTCAACTGAAGCGGGGCAGTATTTTCTTTGCCCATTTTCTTTCGCTGAGCAACGGCAAGTAACCCGCCGGAATGCTTAAGACTACAGTAGACTCTTACACTGCAATGATACGCGCTTACTTCCGGCTTCTGTGTCCTGTTGCCCAACTTCTACAAATCCGTGGGATGCATGAAAATCACGGGAGATAGGATTAGGCGGGCGGAGATTGTACTCACAAAGAACGCGAGGCGTCGCGTTTTGAAGGGCAAAAGAAAAAAGATCTTGATAGAGCAAGCTGGCAAAACCTCGCCGTCGCCCTCGGACATCGACCATTATTCGATCAACGTAGAGAAACTCTTCGTATCGAGCTGAGAACCATTTGTAGTTCATACTTTGGTATTCTTGGCCTGGGCTAAGCACCAGTAAGCAGGCGAGGATCTCGTCGTTCTCCTCGACCACTCGAAAGTACGTGCTTAGCTGCCAAAGGTCTCGTAGCTGCGTAAGGGTCAGCAAATTTACGTGAGGCACATTGGCCTCGTTCAGCTTACACAAAGCTTCGAGATCTCTTTCCTCAACCTCTCGGATAGAAATCCCTGAGGATTGATGCTGTGGGACTGGCTTCACTTTTCCCTCGCGATAGTGCGTTCTAAACATTAAGAAGTTCGTTCAGCCGAACACTAGCAGATTTCTCTCTATCGATGAAACCAGGTGCTCTGTTCACCGAAGCGCTCAAGATTGACGAAAATAAAATGCGAAGAGTAAGCCAAGAAAAAAAGAACTTAGCGGCGTAATTGGGCAAGCCAACTACACCGCCAAGAATCTTTTGGTGTCAACTCAATAGGTCACCTGGCTTCCAATTCAGATTCTAGGGCTTCCCAGCGATCTTCAGGTGTTTGGTACGTGATAGCTGCAACAGGCTCTTGGTCGACGTCACAAATCGCCAGACCGACGAACTCATTTGCAGCAACAAACTGTGCAATCTCAATGAAAACATCGTCAACCTCAGCACCCTCGTCGATGAACGTCAAGAATACTGCGAGCAAACGATTGCCTTCAGTTTGGGGATGACCATTGATCGCAAACATACCGCCACCGAGAAGTTGAGGCTTCCCAGAATGAAATGCAATGTGGCCGTTCAGACTATCGTAGTCTAAAGCCACCCGCACAGTGCTAGCGGCACGGCCATACTGAAACAAGATGGAGAGCTTCGAACTTTGTCTCCATACACGGTACGTCCAGTCTCCCGCGCCGTAGGAGAGAGGTCCACACGTATCTCTCGTGGTAGGAACTCGTCCTTTGGCATTGAGGAGAAATTTATCGGTAGCACTTCGCCCATCCTTTCTGTCTGAATGAGGGGGAGGAGAAGAGTTCTTTCGTCTCTTTTTTTTCATCATGCCCACTTGGATTGCTGAAGGAAGACAGTCTCTGAGGAAAACTGTCAGGTGCAAATCGACACGTTAGAACCGAATAAACCTCAGCTTGGCTTACCGCATCGCCAGAGAAACGCTTGGGCCCAGCACTTCCTCGGCGCACGGTAGAACAACACTACTCATTTGGGTGTCAAGAGAACGGCAATGTTACACAGGGAAATGGCAGCTTAAAACTCGCTACGCCTCAGGCTTTGCACTCAGAGCACGCAGGTCTTGCTGAAGTCTCTTCATGTCCTCCTCACGCATTCCACTGTAATACCCTCTTACTTTACCTGCTTTATCGACGAGAACAAAGCTCGTGGAATGAAAATCAGGCGAAGGTCCCGCTCCCACGCGGAAACCAGAACGGAGCATGCCATAGATTGACTCTTTTTCTCCCGTGAGGAAGGTCCACCGAGAATCATCTCCTCGGAGCGGTTCTGCAAATTTACTGAGTATTTTCGGAGTGTCAGTCTCGGGATCGACGCTGATTGAGACAAACGAAAGGTCTTTTTCATCGTCTAATTCTCGAACCAGCTTGGCGAGATTGGCCATCGTTATCGGACAGGGGCCTTTACAAGTTGTGAAAAAGAAGCTCGCTACCCAGACCCGTCCTGCGAGCGACTTTGAGTCAAACGTTTCACCAAGCGAATTGGTCAGCGTAAAACTTGGAGCATCGTAAAAAACTTTTAAAGGTTTCTCCGCCTGGGCAGTAAGTGCCGTGAGAAGAGAAAACGCCAACCCAGCAGTAAAAATTTTGGCACGGGATTTCAATGCTACTACCTCCTCAGGTAAAAGTTTGAATGTCAGGACGCCCCTAAGTCCAGCTAATTAACAGTGTTTTGTTGTGTTAATTTAGCTCCGAGTTCTGACGATAGGAAGTCACTGTTGAATTAAATCACTTTAGATAAAACGTGATAGATAAAACGTGCGAAAACAAGTATTTGTTATGATAGTAGGCTTCGCGTTTTATTGATAGTCCCCAACCCTTACCTAAGGAACTTCTCGTGTTTGGTCTCGGCTTTGCGGAAATTCTAGTTATTCTCGCGGTGGTACTTCTCGTAGTTGGTCCCGAGAAAATGCCCGAGCTTGCCCGAACGCTAGGGAAAGGAATGTTTCAACTTCGTAAAGCTGCCGATGAGTTCCGCGAGGAAGTCCAGTTAGGCAAGCTTGACCTACCAAGGAATCCCCTTGGTGAGGAAGTGCAGGAGATTAAAAATTTCGCAGCATTGAGCATTGCTGATGATTGTCCTGAATCGGAAACTTCACAAACTGAAGAAGATACACCGAACACTGATCAACCTTCAGTAGAGTCTGAGCCGAAGAAGGCCGTTGAGGACGAGGCGAAATGAAGGGAGCGGTTGATGAGCAGGCTACGATGCCTTTTCTTGAGCATCTTGCAGAGCTTCGCGGCTGCCTTGCGCGCGCCTTAGCGTCTGTCGTGGTCTGTTCCATTTTTTCGTTTCTCTGGGCCGGGGAACTTTTCGACTTTTTAGGAGCCCCACTTGAGGCACATTTCAAGAACGCGGAATTAATCGGCACGGGACCTGCCGAAGCGTTTATCGTAAAACTCAAAGTCTCATTTGGCGCGGGAATACTTTTTTCTTCGCCTTTTTGGTTTTACCAGCTCTGGCGCTTCATCGCGCCGGGCCTGCATCAAAATGAACGAAAATTCGCGATTCCCTTTGTGTTCGTATCGACGCTTTGTTTCCTCACAGGAATTGCCTTTTGCTTCTTTCTAATTTTCCCCTACGCCTTCGATTTCTTCAACGATGAGTTCAGCTCAATTGGTGTCTCACCTCAGATTCGTATCGGTGAGTATCTTTCCTTCGCGATTAAGCTTCTGTTCGTGTTTGGACTGGTGTTCGAACTGCCCGTGCTTAGCTTTTTTCTTGCTCGCCTCGGGCTTCTCAGTCATCACTGGTTAATAAAAAATGGCCGCTATGCAATTGTGATCGTGTTCATTGCTGCTGCTATTCTCACCCCACCAGATGTGGTAACTCAGGTGTTTCTCGCTCTCCCCCTGACGGTGCTCTACCTCATCTGCATCGTGATTGCTTATTTCTTTCACCCAGATAAAGCAAAAACCCGTTCACAACCGCCTGCAACTATATCCTAGAGCTAGCAAGAGTTAGCCTTTCTCCGCTTCTTGCTTGATTAAGTACCTGCCGTCCGAGACGATAGAAGCTCGAGCCGTTTCTTCGGCAAGATCCTTGAGACGTTTACATCTGCGGGGCTGATAGTGGGACCACGTCACCACGCTCCTTCTGATGGCGAGTCGAGAACTATGGTTCTTGAGCAGGGCGCATTGCGACGCGGATTCCTTAACGCAGTAGCGTTCTTCCAAGCAGTTAAAAGAAGACTTCTTCTATCTATTATTCCGGCAAACATCTTGCCAACTGAAGTCCTCGTTTGACTGAGCTGGATTGTCTCTTCGTTTTTATATTCTCTTTTCTCGTTTCTAGGAGGTAGTGCAATGTGGAAAACATTTGCCGCGTGTGCTCGTTTTAATCGAGTGCGTCTTAGAGGTCTGCCACCCCTACCAGGGTTCGCGCTGATGCTCTTCTTGATCTTCTCCTCTGACTACAGCTGGGCTCAGGAAGAGAGTCCATCGGATTTCGGAGAACACCACCCGCAGGAAGTTGAAGAAGAAGAAACGCCGCAGCCGCTACGCGCATTTCAGAAGCCGAACCGAGTCGCGGAGGATGAGGCTGTGTTTTCAATGCAGCTACTACTCATTGCACCGATTCTTGGGCTGCTCGCAATTGTCATTGCGCTCTTGGTCAAACCAAAAGACCACAGCTCCGTATTTAAGGAGCCCACGCCAGTACCACGGAAACAGAAAGGAAGGTCAACGAGTTCTTCGAGTGAGGGAGATGGTTGGGGATCAGACAGCACTTATTATTAAATCTTTACCCTGTCCCAATCAAACCTGAAACCGAAGTACTCTGAACCGGTAACTAGGCATCGCCTAGTTACCGGTTATCTTTTTCCCTCGACTTGCCGCCTTTTTATCCTGCTAATTCTCGCCAATTTCTTTTGAGGAGGACGGACTTATTTCCGAATCATAGAGCTCTATTTCTTGTTTGAGATAGAGGGTGCGCCCTAGCGTTTCAGGGCTTGCGCCAGAAACTGTTGGAGGGTCCATCACAATTTGGTCGCCATCCACTGAGACAATTGGTGTATGTGTTTCACTGCCATCATCTTTGTATGCGTTACTTTCAAACAGGCTCACTGCACCCTGAGAAAGCGCATCCGCGATCAAGGAAGGTTTGGGAAGATCAGACCATACAAGCACGCCGGATTCACTCTTCACCTCGATTGATTTCGTAGTGATTCGCCCCCAACGATACACGTTTTTACTACCGAGTAGTTCTCCCCATGCACGGCATACAAGTGTATTCAAATCTTCATTATCAGTAAGCGCAAGCACGTGACCGACAGGATAGAGTTCTGAAAGTTCTCCAAGATCATGGGCTTCTGGACTCCGCGCATCCCCCACGAAAGCGCGTAAACCTTCTCGTTGCGCGTCATCGACTGCACTCAAGTTGGTATCAATCAGGATGGTTTCGGCACCCGTCGCTCGTGAAATAAATCGAGCAATCTCACGACCAAGTGGGTGTGCGCCTACAATCAGCCATCCTCGCTGCTCCGGATCATAGAGTCCCAATAGACGGGCAAGCCATCCCGCAGAGAATCCTTGCAAGAGGATGGTCCCGATGATTACGGAATAGACAAAAGTTTCGATGAAAAGTGGATCTGGGCTTCCCTCCGTGAGTTTTCCACTAAGCACAAAAAGCGATGCCATTGAAGCCGCTACAATTCCTCGCGGCGCGACCCAGCTCAAGAACAGCTTTTCACGCCAATTTAGTTCTGAGCCGAGGGTACAAAGGAAAATATTGAGCGGTCGTGCAACAAGCATAACCGCCAATACGACACAAAATCCCCGCAAACCGAAGCTTTCGAATTGCTCAAAACTAAGTCGAGAGGCAAGCAGAATAAAAAGTGTACCGATGAGAAGGTCGGTTATTTCAGCTTTGAACTCCCGAATTTGCTCAAGACGAACCGGTTGTTTCACACCCAAAACAAAGCCGGCGACGGTGACCGCGAGTAGTCCCGCTTCACTCAAGACTGACTCAGTCGCGCCAAATATGAAAATAGCACTCGCAAGCGCGAACACGTTAATCATATTCTCCGGCACAAACCGTGTTCTCTCGGCGTAATAAATCGCCATTCCACCAACGAGGCCAAAGACCATACCAACAACAAGCCTTAGCCCAAAATTGATAAGGGCAGTTTCACCGCTGTCAGTTGCGATC
>CAYGNZ010000206.1:0-6334 GCA_964351345.1 uncultured Bdellovibrionales bacterium
TGTTAAGAATGCAAGCACCCTCTCCTCTCTTCTCAACGGAAGAAACCGCCCGACTTATCAACGAGAAAACGAAGGCAGATGCTCTTGTTGAGACCTATGAAACCGAGCTATTCTTTCTTCTTGATCGAGACTATCATCATCCACCGGATCAGGTACATCTTGCCTTGAATCGACGGCGTTTTTTAAAAGAAGCAGTTGCGCTTGACTACTCTGCCTTAGATACTAACCCGGATGTGATTATTCGCGGTCCAGTAGCTCGTGCGGGTGGACTCTACCGCGAAGCGCTTCAAAGCGGACTCTTCCGGCCCGTTGCGAAAGTGTGTCACGCCGAGCAGGCCTGTCCGTACGAAATTTTTGCGCGAAAATAAGCGCTATTCTGAAACGATGAACGAAGTGAACACCGAAATTTGTCTAGTTGGTGCCGGTCCCATTGGCATTGAGATGGCGGTCGCGCTCAGCCGTGCAGGAATTGAGTACCTCCATCTCGAAGCGGGCTGCCTGGCATCGACGATGTGCTGGTGGGCTCCTGAGACGTTGTTTTTCTCCTCCTCCGACCGTATTGCCATTGCAGGTGTGCCGCTGCAAAATTCCTCGCAGCAAAAAACGACCCGAGAACAATACTTGAGCTACCTTCGAAGCGTTGCGGCTCAGTTTGATTTACAAATCGAATTTAACTCTCGCGTCACCCAGATACAGGCCGATGCGCAGGGATGGCAGCTCGAAGTGAGTTCGAGTAGTCACGGCGTGGGTGGCCCTGAGGAGCAGCAAGAGATCTGGAAGCAGGGCTCAGAACCCCTGTTCCGTGTGCACGCAAAGAAAGTAATTTTTGCCATTGGCGACATGCATCTCCCGCATCTGCTTGAGATTCCCGGCGAATCACTTCCTCATGTCAGCCACTACCTGCAAGAGCCGCACACCTACTACGGAAAAGAAGTGCTCATTGTCGGCGGTAAAAACTCTGCCGTTGAAGCGGCCATTCGCCTGCAACGAGTTGGGGCAGAGGTCACCCTGAGCTACCGTGGCTCAACATTTGAAGAAGGAAGAGTCAAAACCTGGCTGCTTCCTGAAATTGCAAGTTTGATAAAGCGCGAATTAATCACCTTTCTCCCGCGCACTACGATTGAGGAGATAACCGCTGAGGAAGTACTCTTACGTAGCGCAGAGAATCCGCACAGCCCAAAAGCGCGACGCGCACAAGCAGTGGTGCTGCTCACGGGGTATCGACAGGACTCAAGCCTGTTTAGCCAAGCAGGAATGACCCTCACGGGAGACTCCCAACAGCCAATTTATAATCAAGCAACAATGGAAACCGATGCTCCAGGCATCTATGTGGCGGGAACTGCCGCTGCCGGCACCCAACTCGGAGGAGTAACCGAGTTCATCGAAACAAGTCATGTGCACACGGAGCGAATCCTTGCGCATCTTACGGGCAAGCAACCGCCAACAGAACAACGCCCACGTTCCTTGCAAGAACGAGAAACCTAGCCTTCGGCCTTCGCGCTAGACTCCTTACTCAGTAACTCCTTTAGTGTCACCCTGCCGCTTTGCCAGATCTCCAACGTCTTTGGATCTTGCACGAAATAAATCATGGCGAGCGCATCCCGATCGGTTTCGCGAGGGATGATCAGTCGGAGTTCTCCTTTCCCCTCTTTACCAAAACGCACACTTTGTAACTGGAGCACGGTATTGGTGTGTCGGAAGGTGTAGTCTTTATTGGGCCCGTCTTTGACCGTGCTCAAGTGATCCTGAGAGACCAGGGCGACATTGAATTTCAAAAACTCCCGTCGCATGCGCTTGGTTCCCGGCACATCGAAATCGAACACGACTTCGTCGTTTTCCGGCACGTAGGTGGTGGCAACCTCAAGGCCCACTTTGGGACGCTTCTTTAACACACGCCGCACATTAAACATCACCAAATCAAATTGGTTGGCAGGCGAATAGACATTGCCATTGATCACCGCCATTTCTGGCTCGGCGCGAGGATGCTTAAATGACTGGGAGTATCGTCGTTGTCTATCGGAGAACTCGGGGCTGCTAAAAGGAT
The DNA here is from genome assembly GCA_964351345.1 of uncultured Bdellovibrionales bacterium. Lineage (GTDB taxonomy): Bacteria > Bdellovibrionota_C > UBA2361 > SZUA-149 > SZUA-149 > SZUA-149. Next base: position 2,045 of record CAYGNZ010000206.1, read on the forward strand.
CTTTCCAGCCCCGGTCATTGAGATAGTCCACATGGTAGACCAGCACGTTCATTCTATCCTCAGTCAAGCGAGCCTTGCGCTCAATCCGGAATGCCGTCTCGCTGGGGAGCTTACTGCGCAAGCTGCTTTCGGTAAGAAAAATTTCAATCAGCGCGCTTGACTCACCATAGCCACTGACTTTTTTTCTTTCCCGCGTCTTCTTTTTTACCGGAGACTTCTCAGCTGCGGTATTTTGCACTGCAGGTGTCTGTGCCTGTGCTTGCTGCTTCGGCGTGCACCAGCCAATCAGTAGCGCTACCGCAACAAATGAAACTGCGTTTGAGAATCTTCCCACAATCATATTTTCGCTCCGCCTAACATCAATCTACCTTGCCTTCTTTCTACTAGACCCTCTGCGAGTAATGCACGTAAAACCTCTTCAAAGCGCTGATCATCGCCGCAGCGTTGTTTTAGACGTTTTGAGCTCAGAAATGCTTCGCCACTTAATTCCCGCACAAGTTTTCCGCGTAGCTCACGTCGAGATCCCTTGAATGCCGTCTGTGGTCGATACTGCGGATTGCGTTGGTTCGCGCAATGTCCTGCTGATTTTAACATCGCTCCGTAGTCCATCAATGCATCATACCAGGCGGCAGGATCTTTGCGGACACTCACCTGCTCAATCAAGGGGAGAAGCAGCGCGTCATTCACTTGCGAGCGAGTTGGAAAGAAACAATGGATAAACACGGTGCGAATATTTGTTTCTATCACCACTTCCTGAAGACCAAAAGCAAAGGTACGAATTGCGGCAGCAGTATAGGACCCCACGCCGGGTAAATCTTCCAAGGCCTCGCGCTCCTGTGGAACGCGCCCTGAGTACTCACTCACAATACGCTGCGCTGCCCGATGCAGCGCAAGCCCGCGTCGATTATAGCCCAGTCCCTGCCAGCGACGAAGAACCTCTGCGGGACTTGCCGCAGCGAGTCGTCGGAGCGAGGGAAACTCACGCAGAAACTCGCGATACTTCTCGCTCACCCGTCCCGCTTGCGTTTGCTGTAGCATGATCTCTGCAACAAGTACGCGGTAAGGAGTTCGATTCACTCGCCAGGGGAATGCTCGCCTGTGAGCACGGCTGTGATGTCGAATTAATTGGCGGAATGCGCGGATACAGTCTTGGCTAAGCTCGGGCAGAGCGCTCGTCGTAGGAGCACATGCAGCGTAGGCCTGCGAAAATCGCTCAAATCTGTGCTGGTGTTGCTGTTCCCAAGTTCTGGGCATCTCTGATACTCGTGGCAATTGCAACTTAGGTGCAGAGGTTATAGTTTCTTATTCGAGTCTCCTCGAAATCAACGATACTAAGTCTATGTCAGAACATAACCCTTGGAAAACCCTGGATACAAGAGTCGTCTACGAAAACGATTGGATTCGCGTACGAGAAGACGCCGTGCTCCGTCCTGACGGGAAGGAAGGGATTTACAGTGTGGTCGAGACAAGAATTGCCGTGGGGGTGGTTCCGCTTCTCGCGAACGGTGAAGTAGTTCTCGTCGGACAGTATCGCTATCCAATGAATGAATATTCTTGGGAAATAATTGAGGGCGGTAGTGATGGGAACGAACTACCGCTTGAAACCGCAAAACGCGAATTACAGGAAGAGGCAGGTCTGACCGCGAAAAAGTGGACTCGTCTCGGGGAAGACATCCATCTCTCAAACTGCCACTCCTCAGAAATTGGTGTGCTGTACTTGGCCGAAGAACTTGAGGAGACCGAAGCCACTCCTGAAGGTACCGAAGTGCTACAGAATCGTCGCCTCCCCTTTTCTGAGGTGTATCAGATGGTAGAGAATGGCGGGATTAAGGACTCGCTCAGTCTACTTGGTATCTACCGCACCGCACGACTTCTCAGTGAGCGAAACAAATAGCGTGGAAGAGAAAAAGCCGAAGCAGGTAAAACGCTATGCCATAAAAAGCACCACGCGTGAACTGGCCCCAAGGTTTAGCATCGACTACGCAGGCGAACTCAATCCCGCACAGCTTGCCGCCGTGCAGAACATTCAAGGTCCACAGCTTGTGATTGCGGGCGCGGGAAGCGGAAAAACCAGAACGCTTGTCTACCGTGTCGCCTACCTCGTTGAGCGAGGAATTCCACCAGAGCAAATTCTCCTCCTCACCTTCACTCGAAAATCAGCACAGGAAATGATGCGACGCGCGGCGCATATTCTCGATGATCGTTGTCGAGCAATAAAGGGCGGGACCTTTCACTCCTTTGCCAACATCATTCTCCGTCGCCACGCACCGACCCTGGGCTTTGAGTCGAGCTTTTCAATTGTTGATCGAGGCGATGCGGCGGATATCCTCAATATTGTTCGTTCCGACTCGGGGTATGCCTCAAAAGATAAACGATTCCCCAAGAAAAACACCATTCTCAATATCATCTCCAAGGCGACGAATACCGGCAGTAGTATTCACGATGTGCTGGAGAAGGACTATCCTCAGTTCCTCCGCGAAGAGGATAAGATCCTCTCCCTCGCAGAGCACTACGCGAAGTACAAAGCGAGTCGTTCGATGATGGACTATGATGACCTTTTGGTATTTCTGCGAAAACTACTCAGCGAACACCCCAAGATCTGTCGCGCCGTTTCAAAGGAACATCAGTATGTGATGATTGATGAGTTTCAGGACACGAATTACCTTCAAGCAGATATTGCCAATCTACTCGTGTCAGAGCATGGCAATATCATGGTCGTGGGGGATGACTCACAAAGTATCTACTCCTTTCGAGGGGCGGTGTTTCAAAACATCATGGAGTTTCCCACACGCTACGAGAACTGCACGATTACCCGTTTGGAGCAGAACTACCGCAGCACTCAGCCGATTTTAGAGTTTACCAACGGCCTGATTGCCTCTGCCGCCGAGCGCCATGAGAAAACCCTGTTCTCTGATATCGAGTCAGAGCAGAAACCTGTGTTTCTTCGCACCAATACCTTTGAAGATCAGGCTGAGTTTATCGCTCAACGTGTGCTTGAATTACGGGAGGAGGGTGTGGCGCTTGATGATATCGCCATTTTGTTTCGTAGCGGCTGGCATTCAAACGAGCTAGAGATAGAGCTCGCGGGACGAGACATTCCCTTCGTGAAATTTGGCGGGATGAAATTTGTCGAAACCTCGCACGTGAAAGATGTGGTCGCCCTGCTCCGGGTGGTGCATAACCCCAAAGACGCAATCGCGTGGTATCGTCAGCTACTCCTCATTGAAGGCGTTGGTCCAAAAACGGCTCGTGAGATTATGGGACTAATCATCGATGAAAATCTCGGCTACGAAGTGCTTGGGAGCGTTCGCTTTGCAAAACGCAAATACGGCTCACAGCTTGCAAAACTTCATGACGTGCTACAATCCAGTGCAAAGGCGCAAACACCAGAAGAGAAAGTCGTCTGCATGCGTGCGTACTATGCGCCCCTACTAAAAACAAACTACGATGATTACCGAAAAAGGGTCGACGACCTCGATTCCTTAGAGCGCATCGCTGCGCGCTACAAATCAATGCAGCAATTTCTCGATGATATTTCGCTAGAGCCGCCCACGCATTCGCAAGTAGATACCAAAGCGGAGGATAAAGACGAGGAAAAGCTGGTGCTGTCCACTATTCATTCTGCCAAAGGCTTAGAATAGCATAGTGTGTTTGTGATTGGTCTGATTGATGGCTATCTCCCTTCCGCACAAAGTCTACATAGTGTGGCCGAGATTGAAGAAGAGCGTCGCTTACTCTATGTGGCCTGCACTCGGGCAGAGCGAAACTTGTACCTACTCTCCCCTGAATTGAATCGCTCTCGTGGCTTCTCGCCAATCGGACCGGGATTTGCCTTCTCTGAACCCTCGCGTTTTCTCTCTGAGATTAATGAATTTGAAAACGTGACCGAGGAATGGATGCTCACCGACGCGGAAGAAGAGTAAGAGACTGGCGCTAGGAATTTGCCGCCATGTGCACTGTGAGTTGATTAAACGGTATCGTCCAACCATGCTCATTACAGGCATCCACGCAGAGTCGATTGAGGAGCCGTTTGAGATCGAAGTATTTCGCCGCGAGAGGTCCCTTAAAATCACCAATGACTGCGATATCCAGGGAGGAGGCCCCGGCTTCTTTGAATTCTATCTTGAGCGAAAAGTCATCTGCGGAATAATCTCGGTCAACCAGACCTTGTAAGATAAAGTCCTTAAGCTTATCCGGAATGCTTGAGGTAGACTCAGCCTGATGTCGATAGTCGATGCCAAAGGTCAGACTATGTCGAAAGCCTTTGGTGAGCACCATCGGCGCCTGCGC
>CAYGNZ010000207.1:0-6319 GCA_964351345.1 uncultured Bdellovibrionales bacterium
ATGGAAACCATCTTTATCGACCACGAACGCGAAACGGAACTGAATTGCCACGTAACGAGCATCCTTGAATGGAAGCTTGGATACCACTTTTGGCATCAGTGGCTTATCTAGATCGACAATGATCAGCTCTTTTGCCGTCGTAATAAAGGCATTCGTTCCTGCCAATTCGATGAAACGAGCACCGTTGAGCACCCCATTTGGGTTCCACGTCATCGCCCGCTCAAGGAAGTTATTTCGTCGTTCTCGATCTTGCAGCGTGTCTACATTAACTGCAATCAAACCTTCCTCGCTATCGGTGATAAACGCGTAATGGAAAATAGGATGCATTGGCTGCTCGAGATTCTCAGGCAGCTGCTTGACGTAGGGCGCAACCGGTTGGTTTGTCGGTAAGGCGAAGGAAGTCGCATTCTCCGAGCTTACATGGGTATCATGCCCAAGTGGGGAGAACGGTGCGGTGACGGTGCGTTCCGAAAATCCTTTATTCGCCACATTCGCCACATCATACACTCGGAAACCGCCAGAACCAGCAGTGGTGTAGACGTATTCACCGCGAAGCTGAATGCGATTAATCGAAGCGCTGCTCAGCAGTTTAGGAATTCCACCGAATCCTTCACCGTGATGTCGGCTGGTCTGTAGTTCCTGACCTCTTGCTTGATGTTCTTCATACCACTTCGGATAGGCATACTTGTGCAGGTAACTACCGATCACCGCCTGAGGCTCATCCCACTCAGTCACCTGAATTGATTCAAAGCCATCGTCCCCAGTAGCGACGTAGGCATGATAGCCCATAAAGTTGACGAAGTTGGTTCCTTGGAGCAGCAACTGCGCCATGATCGCATTGTTGTCTCCCGCTTTTGATACGTGACAATCCGCGCAGTCCTTGGTTTCTGTTGTCCGGACCGTGTGCGGAAAATGCGGTGCAAATGCCTGCGAACTGTAGCCACCCGCAGATACCGGAGGCTGCTGCACATAAATCTTTTGCCGATTGATATCCTGCGAACTCAGGACAAGCGCACTTGATGAACGAATCGGTACAATTCGATTATCCTTTGCTGGTCCGTGTCGACCAATTTGGAACATCTGATCTCGAGCAACCTGCGGATTGTAGCTGGCCCAGTTACGAGTTTGCTTACCATCGTAGTGCTTCGATTTCTGTTTCCAGTTAGCCTGAATGGGGAGATGGCAACCTGCGCAGCTCGTGGTCCAAGAGGTATGACAGGTATAGCACGCCATATTCTCGTTATCCGAGTGTGCAAGCGTCTCTTCCGGCGCTCCCACAGTGGCAAAACTTGGCTCGGTTTCATCAGGTCCAAGCTTTTTGGTGAGCTTGGCTCGCGCCGATTTCTCATTGTAATCCGTACTTCCAGGAGTAACCGAGTCTTTGGTCTGCTTTACTCTCCATTCAAGCGTCGGGTCTAAGCCTGAACGCTGATACAAGGAGCCTCCTCGCCATTCGAAACGTGGGTCTCCAAATGAAGTACGCATCAGGCGCATGTCGGTCACTTCCGTTTTGGAAGCGGGTCCGCTTGTTTTCAGAGTAGCGTATTTCGATGCCGTTCCGTGACAGTCTTTACACATGATCTCAACAGCTTGAGCCACCTCTCCGTATAAATGACCGTCGCCGTGACTGTCTTGAGCAAAGTGACAATCCGCACAATGCATGCCTTTCTCGGCATGGATGTCCATCATGTGTACAGCTTTTTCGAATTTCTTTGGATCATCGTGGCTAACTTGCTTACCCTCTTCATCAAGTAAGTTACCTTTACGGTCTTTCTTGAAAATGGCTCTGAAGTTCCAGCCGTGTCCGTGATAATCCGCAAACTGCGTATTCTTCAGTTTAGGATTCATCTCACTTACTTGCTTGAGAAACTCCTTATCGCTCCACTTACCGCGAATACTCGCTTCCTCAGGATTCCGATCGAGCGTGTTAAAGGCTTCTTCATGCGTGGGGAATTTCTGCTCTTTTGGCCACATGAACGGAGCATCAGACTCATAGTCCCACATCGTGAAGCCGAGGTAGGTATTGAGGAACATATTCGGCTGGTGCATGTGACAGTTCATGCACTGCGCGGTTGGAATTCCTCGGTTGAACTCATGGCGAATGGGGTGTCCTGACTCATCTTTCGGAATCGTCGGGTCGGCAGTGTAGGATTTTCCTTCGTGACCATATTTGGCGTACGGTCCGGACGAATACCAACTACGATCGTTGGCATACACCACGTGACATCCCGTACATCCACTACTGCGATAATCCCCGGGATTATCATTCGTGCCCATGTGCGAGAGATGCGGGCCGTTTAGTCGTGTCTTATGGATGTTGAGTACGGGTACTGAAATTCTTGCTCCTGTTCCTGTACCACGGTTTGACTGAAGCACATCGGGCTTACCAGGAAGTTCGAGAGGATTTGGTAATCCAATTTCAGGAAACTGCGGCTCGATAAAGCGCCCACCTCGTTCAAAAATACGAAAGGCATCACCAGGCTCCGTCGCCTCCCATTGCGGAAGAGGAATTAACTTCGCCAAAACTCCACGCTTTTTCTCTTCCTCAGTTGGCGGAGGAAAAGATTCTATCGCAACCGGATTTCCATCTCGGTCATATCCTTCTCCCAAAATATAATTTTTGTAGGGCAGAATATTATTGTTGTACGACGCTCCTCCCCAGAGCATCGCCGAAGTCGTCATCAGACTTTTACGAACCGCTCGCACTTCGCTCGCATGGCAAGCTCCGCAGGTGTCTTGCGCAACGCGGAGATCTCCAGGGTTAATGAATTTAATAAATTCGTAAGATTCTTTAATTGTCTTGGTATAGGCCCGCTCGGGATTCGCTGATGTGGGCCACCACTCTGGATTATCCGGCTGCACGTGTGCTGCTATCTTGGCAGCGTCATACTCTGAGGAGCCAGGCTTTAAGTTTTTCGCCCGTATTTTTGGGTCACCACCATGGCAATGAGCACAGCCGAGCACCACACTATCAGACCAGTGCATGGTAAACGCATCAGTAGGGTTGTGACAGTCTGCACAACCCGCACTTGCCGCGTTCATCTCCTCTACCGAGATTCCTCTGACCGCCTTAAACTCCTGGGCTTCCGTGGTCAGTGGCAGCATGACGCTACTGATGAGTAAGCAGCAGATAACCGCGCTCCTTGAGCCAGTTAGTGATCTACCAAACGAATTCTTGCTCCATTGCCCTCGAAGCCACTGTTGCATGAGTTCTCTCCTGCGCTCTCTCTTGTAGATCATTCTAGTACATGAAGATGAAGTTAGTGAAAATTTGATACAGCGTCTTATCGCCAAACAGATTCTCGGTTCCTTCACCCGGAAGTAATGCTGCACCACCTAAACGAAACTGAACGTTGTTGTTAAGAAAGGGTCGATACAATATCGCTGAACTAAGATCCCAACCGATCTCCCTTCCAATCGACCCGTCTTGACGAGCGGTACGGATCACATCAACTTCGTCGAATTGCAGATAGTTGACGTTGTTCTCAAGAATCAACTCGGGGAGCACATCAAAGTCTAGCCCGGCGTTGAGAATCAGGATTCCAGGATTAACAAAGTTTGACTGGCCCTGCCCCTTCCCTGGTCGCAAGTCAGCAAGCAAGGAGTTCCTGTTGGTAAGGAGCACGCCACCTCCGCCGATAAAAGGCACTTCCTGGCGCTGCCAGTAGGAGTTATCCCCTCCGGCAAACACAGGATTATCAAAGATGGCATCAAATCCCGTTGCCTTACCGTCAAAAGCGTCATCGTCTCCTGAGGCCCAAAAGACAGATACTTTCGGACGCATCCAATCAATATCCACTGAGAGCTCAAGTGCGGCCATGTAGGCATTGACATCAACGCCCTTACCGGCAATTGGGTTGTGCTTCTCACGCCCAAACGCCCAGTAGAACGCAGAGTTCACGTTCAAGCGTCCAAAGTGACCATCACTTGCCGCACCGAGGTAATAGGTTCTTAGGTTATTAGGCCGCTCTGTCCCGATCGGAGAGGGTGAAGTTAAATTGAAATTTTCATCAAAATTCGATCCTTCATCCCCGAAGGTATCGTCTCGATAAATAAAGGAGGCCTGTACTTGATGACCAAGCACCGGAAGATCCTGATGATAGACGTTGGCAATGAACACGTCTTCATGCCGAGAGGTAAAGAGTTTGTTCAGCAAAGCGTTTGCGTCTTTTTCCAATCGATGGAAATACGCCAAGTTCCACTGCCAAATATTATTATCGTAGTTACCAAATAGGCGCACACCCGGCTGCTGATCAGCGTAGACGAAACCACGGAAGTCTGAAGAAAAGTTCTGAATCCCCCAGCGAGAGGAAATGAAGTCATATCGATCGGTAATATCAACAAGGTGATAATCGAGAAAGGCCTCAAACAAGGTGAGATGCACATCATCTCTTGTGGTACCTCGGGCAGGGTCGGCTCGCACAAACCCGGTTTCGTTAACATTGAGATGATTGACATTGAGTACGGGAGAGACACGGATTTCGATGTCTTGAGGTTTAAATACCGTGTTTCCCTTAATCAGGGCGACTTCAAACAAGAGCTGTTCAACGACAAAGGTTTGATCGAAATCGCCGAAGAGATTATTTGCATCTCCACCTCGTGTACTGGAAATCCCTACGGGCGTAGGCACTCGACGTTGCTCAATTAAAAGATCAGAGAGTGCGGTGAGCTCCAAAAACCAGGGTTCGCCGTAATCGCCAAACAAACGAAGATCGCCTTTGAGTACGTTCTGGTTGTAGGGATCCCACCACTTTCCTTTGTAAATCATCGACCAACGGTCGGGAGTAGTGATGAATTCTTTCTCGGGTGGCGGAACGGGACGAGCACTTGGAAGCTTGTCGTAGATTTCGATTTTCTTTCTCTCCGCTTCGGCGGGATTAGTTGCGGCAGGAACTGACTGCTCCGGCGCATCTCGACGTTCCCGTCGCCGCGGTTGTTCCGCTCCAGGACGACGACGTCGCGGAACTTGTGCTAATTGCAGCGGCTGAGCGTCCGGTTGCTGCGTAATATCAGACTGCAACTCAGCAGAACTAGGGGCAACCTCCTCCAAGTCTCGTTCCTGATCCGCGACCGAACGAATACGAATATTCGGATTGAGGCTCACAATGCTCCCTCCTCCCCGTAGTCGGTGAGAGGTTCGCGAACTTGAGTCCTCGGCGTTTGAGGGAGTCGCAGACAGCAATACGCCTGACACGAATACCGCCAGGCCGAGTGTGATTTGTCTTGGATTCATGCCCAATTTCCCCATTTAGTCCTGACAGACGTTCTGCTCGTTGCTTCCTCGAAAAGGCGCCTCTGGACAACTCACATAACGCAACCTGGTATTCGGAAAGTTTAGCTCTAACTTATCAGCTCTAATTTCCGGCGGTGAATTAAATCCTAGCACCGGATCACCCACATCAGTTCTTCCGATAAAATCAAGTCCATTCCGACTAGAACCATAGAATGAGACTAGATCATCTTGGTCGATTCCGTCACCGCTGATTCCCATACCTCCAATAAGCACGCCGTTCCTATACAGCGGAACTGAACCAGGGAAAATTTGAATTCCATTCCGTAGGCGTGTGCCAAAACTCGGAGCACACCCAAAGGGAATCGTGCCGGAGAGAGGAGCCGCAAGCTGTGGAAGGATCAAATCCAACTGCAATCCGGTATTAAACGGACTCCAGGTCGAAGTCGCACCAACAGCGAACTCAGAACCTGGGAATGGAAGAGAAAATGGTCCTGGAGGATTACCTTGAATCCCATCAGGAAAAAACGGTCGCGAGAGATTTCCACCAGAGCGGTCCGCAAATGCCGCTGTGCCAGTTAAGGCATCTGCACCAATGAGCGCTCTGGCCGCCTCAACGTATCCGCCTTGTCCCGCATTGATCAAAAGATCGCCTGCTTCTGCGGAACTGAAGAATGTCGCCGTTCGTCCTTTTTGAAGTGCCACGTCGATTCCAAAAACTGGGCCGTCAAAGGAGCGGACAAACCCAAGCGGATTACCGAGGCGGTCAACTACCCATATCGAAACATGCACTTGAGAATCTCTAGGAGTACGAATTCCCGCCCGTGCTCGAAAAGCGGTGGTGAGCGCAGAATCGAGCAAGGCGTCAACTTCGGTCGCTTGCAGCTCAAGACCATTCTGCGGGGTTCCGCTTATTGTGGGGAAGCGAGGTGCTCCATTTGCATCAACAAGCACAGCCGCAGAAAGGCCCGCTCGCTGCACGCGAGCGATCCCCGAACTTGGATCACCAAAGACAGCCCCATCTCGAGTAATTCCAGGAAAACTAAATCCTGTGACGCCAATTAAATTCGCTGGGTTAAGCGCGGCGAG
>CAYGNZ010000208.1:0-6314 GCA_964351345.1 uncultured Bdellovibrionales bacterium
TATGTTCCCTGTGTAGACGGAGAGGGTCTAGCATATAGTGACCTACTGTAGTTCCTCGTAAAACGCGCGTCCGGTTTACTACAAATAGCCTGGATGCGACGCCTTGGGGTGAGAAGCCCGAGCTTCTCACCCACTCAAAACTCGCCAAACTGCCAATAATTCTCGGTTTTTCAGTTTTTTAGACAAATAACTGCTCATTTTCCGCACAACTACTATGGAAAGGAGTATTAGCAGTAGTTTTAGGGCAATGGCAGAAACAGCGTGTGCGTGCGCAAATAATGTCCAATCGAGGACAAATCACACCCCCGGGCAAGAACCCTTTAGTCTCGAGGAGGAGTCGCTACGTCGTAGAATCAAAGCGTTTGGTTCAAATGATGTAATAGAACTCGGTGCAAAACACGGCCCAGACGGTATGAGTTTGCATTTTGTCTCTTCCTCTCCCGACCTCTTCATCGGGTACGCCACGCGCGATAAGTGCTGGTCATCTACTGAGCTACAAGTCGATGGCCGCAGTCATTTAAGTATTGATTTTCCTGATCGATACAAAGTCACCGTGACCAAAGTGGATGGTAAGTACGAATACAAAATTGACTTTGATCCAGGGGTTGAAGCGGCAAAGATTAAAATAGGCGGTCGTGGCTATTTCGTGACGCGAAATCAAATTGACCGGGCCAGAGACGTTGAGCAGGCGGTCGAACCAGAACTCGCGCCTGATCCGGAAGACGAGCCAACGCAAGAGGCAGATGCTGCAACGGATACAGAAAATAGAGAGGCAGAAGTCAGCCAAGACTCAGACTTTGATGATTTAGTATTGCCCCCCTCAGATCCCGTCAACGTTCCTCCAACAAATTTAACTGGCGCCGGCAGCACAGGGGATACGGCAGCTCCGGAGACAGAAGCTGCACGCCTGTTTCGTCGTGCTGCAGAGTCGACGACTTTTGGAGAGGACGTAAGTGATCAGAGTAGTGTTGGCGAAATAAATGATTTGTCTGAAATTTCGAGATCCGCTGCCGGCATTCTTTCTCAGCGACAGCTTGCAGAACTCGCCAACACCTACATTGGCGAAACAATAGAAACCGGTTCCAGAGAGGCAAGCGCTCTCTATCGCCAAACCTTAAATGCGATAAATCAGGCCGCCTCCCAAATCAGTAGCATCGGGCCTGCACCAGAAGAACTCACCGAAAAATTGGGAATACCAGAAGGCGCTCAAGTGCTTCTTGCTCGCTCTGGAGCCGGGCTTGCGATGCTGCCCACCGAGTATCTCACTGAACCAATCGATCGCGCGTTTGGTAGCTCAATTCGCATCAAGGACTTACTCGGTAAGGCTGCAATTGATATTTCTCCTGACGATGTGGTCGTAATTCAGGCGTATAACGAAGGGAAAGGTGGGGCGACCTTCCTCAGACTTTCCGTGGTAGACGGAAACTCAAGCTCACCAAGTGATTGGAGAGTACGCACACATGAAGCGAGTTACCGAGAGCAACCAGAGGCACGTACCGATTATCGAGTTCGTCATAACCCGAACGAGATTGTGACGAGTTTTAATCAATGGCGGACGGAGCACGCTCCCTGGTTTCCAGAACAAGCCGAGGGAATAGTCGAGCAAGCCCTCGGTAAGAAGGTAGAGACCCTCGCGGCAATTGCTCAGGAGGCAGAGGAGCAGCGGAAGCAAGAGGAAGCCCGTGCCAGGGAAGCAGAGCGACAAAAAACTATCTTTGCTCGAGTGAACGGCTCTACATATCGCATGGGAACCGATAACGGCTATCTCACCGAAGTCTTTGGTTCAAGCGCTGCTTGGAGAGCTGCAGAGGAAAGAACAGGGACTTTTACTACAAAACCCTCGGCGGGAATCGAATTTCATATTCACACCGAAGGGCGAGAAGGTTCGGAAGTGGTAAGACTTGATAGCTACGAGCAAGTTAAAAAACTACCCGCCGCCCAACGCGCTCTCATCGAACGCGCATTGACGACACCCTACCAGGGGACGGAAAGAGATGCTGTTCAGCGCCTTGTTTTGCTCTTCCCAAATCAGACCTACCGACCAGGATGGGTCGCAAGCAACTTTTACTCGCAACGAAGCTACGCTCGAGAATTTATTGATACCTTGACCCCTGCCTACGATCGGGCAAGCTCTCCCGCGGCTCAAAGAGAGTTTCTCGGTCAACTGCAAAAGTTTCTCGCCAGCGAGGGCGGTGTAAAAGAGGATTCCCTTTCGCGGCTACCGCGAAGCCTACGGTAAAAAACCGAGATAAACCGAGCAAATACCAGGGGCTTCCTTTTCCTACCGAATTGGTATACTATTATCGCTTTTCTAATGCTTTCTTTATCAGATAAAAACGAATAGAAGTTTCTGCCTGCGTTTTGCTTCAACCTAAGAGACTGCTCTTAGCTGAGGCGAAGTGCAGCAGCTACTGAATGGTTTGCGAGAGAGGTTCTACTCTATTCGCTACGTGAAAAGCTTAATATGACGACTTCTGGAGACCAAATAGGTCTTTAGAAGTCGTCATATTAATCCGAACAGTTCGGACCTTTTTCACCCTGAATGGAGTAAGTAGTTAAATGCCACTTGACGGACGACTCGAAGTAACACTTGAAGGAGTGGATCGACCCAGCCCCTTTCGGAATCTCGGCTCAGGCGGCATCCCCCCTGAAACGGCCGAAGCGGATCGCATAGTCGAGATGGTTCGCCGGATGACCGACAGCGGCCGCCTGGATCTCTTCGCGCAACCGAAGCCGAAGCGACGCCGACGGGAACCGATTGTCTCCGCGAGCGTGAACTAGCCCCCGCCCCGGCATCCGCGAGATCACTCTCAAGGATGCCGGGGAATTTTACTGATGGTTGACAGTAGCGCTGACTTCAAAATCTCTTTTTCTGCCTATCGTTACCGACATTTTCCGCGAAATATCGCAGCACTCTTGCGACTTAGACTTAACTCGCGCTACCTTGCTCCTAGAACTTGAATAATAAGGAGCGAAATTTGTCTTCCTCTGCACTCGCGAAAGAAAAAACAATTGGTTATCAACGCGTTGATCGCGGGATTGATAGTACTCGGGCAAAACCTTTTGTGAAGTGGGCTGGTGGAAAGCGTCAGCTTTTACCCGAGTTAATGCAGAGAGTTCCCACCACCTTCAATCGCTTCTTTGAACCAATGGTAGGCGGCGGCGCACTGTTTTTCGAACTTACCCCAGGCTACGCAATGATTGCCGATGTAAGTGAAGAGTTAGTGAATGCGTACTCTGTGGTTAAGGAAAACGTTGAAGAACTCATCGAGCATTTAAAACGCCACGAGCACAGCGAAGACTACTTCTACCGCATCCGTAATGTAGACCGCAGCGATGCATTCAGACGTTGGTCAAAAATTGAGCGCGCAAGCCGGCTGATTTATCTCAACAAGACTTGTTACAACGGTCTGTATCGGGAGAATTCAAAAGGGCAATTCAACACGCCTTTTGGCAACTACAAGAATCCCAAAATTATTGACGCCGAGAACTTGCGAGCCTGTAGCCGTGTGCTGCAAACCACTGCCATCTGCTTCGGCTCTTTTGAGAATGTAGTGTTAGAAGCAAACCAAGGGGATTTTGTTTACTTCGACCCGCCCTATGTCCCCCTTAGTACTTCGTCCTCATTTACGGCCTACACCAAAAGTGGCTTCAATGAAGAGGTGCAGCTTGCGCTTGCTGAGGTTTGTAGAGAGCTCGATAAGAAAGGAGTTCGCTTTATGCTCTCGAACTCTTACACTCCCTTCGTGCTTTCAACCTATAAGGACTTTCATCTTGAAGAGGTTCAAGCACAGCGCGCGATTAACTCCAAGGCGAGCAAGCGCGGCAAAATATCAGAAGTAATTGTTCGGAATTACTCTTCGGCGAGTACCTAGCTTTCGATTCGCTCCTCAAGAAAGGGCTTAAGACGCTCTCTCTCCTGACGTAGCAAATGGGCAGTGGTATCCCAGTCCAGACACGCATCGGTGATGCTCACCCCGTATTCAAGCTTCGAGAAATCATCAGAGATTTTCTGGTTTCCGCCTTTCAAATTACTCTCAAGCAGCACACCGATAATCGAACGATTGTCTTCAAGGATTTGATTCACGCAGGTATCAAGCACGAGTGGTTGCATGGTGTGGTCTTTTAAAGAATTCCCATGCGAGCAGTCGATCATGATATTAACCGGAAGTCCCGCAGCTGCAAGTTCCTTTTCACAAACGGCAACACTTACTGAATCATAGTTCGGTCGAGTGCCTCCACGAAGCACGATGTGTCCGTACTCATTACCTCGAGTACGTAAGACCACCAACTGTCCCTGTTGATTGATTCCCAAAAAGTGGTGCGGTCGTCGCATGGTGTTAAGCGCGTTGATTGCGACCTGAATATTACCATCGGTGCCGTTTTTAAAACCTACGGGAGTTGAAAGCCCACTTGCCATTTCACGGTGTGTCTGAGACTCAGCAGTGCGCGCTCCAATTGCATTCCACGCAATTACATCATCAAGAAACTGCGGGGTAATCGGGTCAAGCGCTTCAGTACCAACCGGCATGCCCATCTCACCAACTTCGATAAGAAATTCACGCGCTTTTGCTAAGCCTTCATCGATGCGAAAGGAATCATCCAGATTCGGGTCATTGATAAAGCCCTTCCATCCGACCGTGGTGCGAGGTTTGGCGAAGTACACTCGCATCAGCACGACAAAAGTATCTGATACTTCATCTGAGAGTTCTCGAAGGCGGGCGACGTACTCACGCGCAGCTTTAAGCTCATGAATCGAGCAAGGACCAACCACGACTAGGAGTCGAGGATCCTTGCGATCCAGCACATTATTCACCGCCGTTCGACCAGCAAGCACAGTCTGGCGCGCCGCTTCTGAGAGCGGATGCCGCTGTTTAACCTCCTCGGGGGTCGGCAACAGCTCTGCTGCAATTACGTTTAGGTCGGTTACTTGCCCCTCAGCACTTCCCACTTTAACTCTCCAATGAAAATCTAATAGACTAGTATTATTAAGGAATCGCGAAGCATACGCGAGCCCATCGAGCAAATCAACTCCTGGCCAAACTCCAGCATTTCGCCTGCCCTTAAAGGCTGCTTCTTCCCCCGAGGTCTGCATAACCCTAGTAGACTTATGAGACCGCTAATACTCGCTTTTTCATTCATTCGTGTCCCGAAGCTCTTCGTGTCCTTGCTGTTCTGGCCGATGGTTCTCGGAGTTCTTCTCGCCCTTAGTCAGGCGGTGATGTCCTCTGCATACCTTGGACTAGTGACAGAGACTCCCGAAGATTTCGAAAAACGGATCTACAAAGAAACTGCTGAGCACCAGTGGCTTCGTTCAAGTTTGTACGGGAGCCCCGAGGTACTACCCGCGCTCACGGTATGCAGGTGGCAGAGCAGCAATGCAGGCGAGCTTCCACCAGCGGAAGGTTGTGCGCTTGAAGAAAACGACGTGGTAATCCGCACTAATTCTCCTGCCACATACGACGTTTCAAGATTCGAAAGCTTCTTCCAGGGAACGACACGTCGTATCCACCTTTGCAAAACCTGCTCTTCAGACATTTTAATCCGAGAAGGTCCAGAGGGGAGGACGTCTGATATTTTCGGACTCCGTGCCCTGGGTGTCTACATCCTCACCGACTCGGAAGTAAACAATCGCGTAGGCGGGCACTACGTCGCGGCGAAGTCCGAGCTAAACGAACTGCGCGATATCGGTGGCACGATACTGCTTCATCCGGCAGGCACTGAAGAGTCAATCAATATGACGCAAGCGTCTAAAATTATGCTGCTGATTCTGAACATCGCAGCAATCACCATCATCGTGCTCTGGCTCTCGCTCAAAGGCCATCGCAAAGTGCTGCAATATTTTGCGCAGAATGGCGCACTCCTACCCCTCGTTGCGGCCTGCGGAAAAAACACATTTTACGCCGCGCTTTGGATTATTACCTTACTTCGGGTCTCCCTTTTTCTCTTGGCCGTAATTCCGAGCACCTTCATTGTTTACTCAAAGGCAGTACCGAAAGAAACGCTGGATGTATTCATTAAAAGCGGACCTGAGTTCGTGCTCTGGGTCACGGGAATCGTTGCGAGCTTGAGCTGTTTGGCAATCGTTGCCTCCATCGCAGAACTTAAGCAGCGACATACTTGGGTCAGTTTCCTCTATCGATACATCCCGATTGTCCTCTGTTTCGTTGGCTCTATCGTGTGGTTTGTTGCGCTGTTTACAGAAGGGGCAACGGCAAAAATTGTTCAAAATGTCATCGCGGCAATACCAGTGATTGGAATCAGCCCGATGATTGTAAGTCCCTTATTTACCGTAGATATCAATATTATCGCCC
>CAYGNZ010000209.1:0-3746 GCA_964351345.1 uncultured Bdellovibrionales bacterium
CGACTGCGAACTGTAAGTATTCGGTACAAGTTGATTCGAAATGGACTAATCCGCAAAGCAAAACGATTGAACTGACACCAGATAAGCGGATTGATTTTCATGAAAAAGAAGATTTCTTTTGCTCAGCAATCGCACTTTCCGCTTCAAACTCTGGCTCAACAAGTATCTCTTGCAAACTAAGTGAGAAAGAGGGACAGCGAGTTAGGTTCCGCGCTGCTGTAAGCGATGCAACAGAAGAGCCGAGAGAAGCTGAGAAATACGTCACTATTTTGGATGAAATAGGTTTGGAGCTCTACACCATTACGGCAAGAGTAAACTGCGAAATGGACGGACCAAGAAAATAGATCACCGAGAACCGCAGATTAAGAACGTTTCTTAAAACCTACGGCTCTCGGTGTCGGGACTCAGAAGAGTTTAGTCGTCTTTTTTCTTCTTCGGTGCATCTTTGAAGATATTCTCCAAGGCTTTGAACACGTCATCGCCTTCCTTACAAACCTGAACCTCTTCAGGTTTCAGAATCTTGGAGATATCCTCCTCAACGACTTTACTCGCTTCTTCCTTGACCTTTTGCTTCTTGATCTCCTTTGCGAGTTCAGCTTCCGCTATCTTAACCGCTTCCTTCTCGCTTGTTCCGAGGGGGAATTGCAAGGTGACTTCAATCACAGCTTTTGCTTCCCCGCCGAACACAATTGTTCCGGCGGAAGCAACCACACCACCAGCAACAGTAACTTCGAGGTACTGCTTTTTCTCGACGATGTCGTAGACGTAGCAGACCCCTTTCTCGGTAACGAGAGTGGTATTTGAGGCGCAAACCAGAAAGCGGACGCTGGATTTGACCTCAGTTTTCTTCGCAAGACTCGGCGCGGCAGTGACGAGAAGTATTGCCACTGCAAGGGTAAAACGAAACATGGAACTGCTTCCTTTCGGAGTTTGAAACGGAGTGAAAATAATTAAAAAGGTTTACGAGGCGTAGGGATTCTATCGAGACCGCGTTGGATCTCATTTCTGGCATCCTCTTCGGCTTTTCGTGCCGCAGCTTCCAACTCTTCTTTCTTTTTTCGAGCTTCTTCTTCAGCTTTACGCCGTAACTCTTCTTCCTTCTTCTTCAACGCCTCAGCTTTCTTCCTTGCTTCTTCTTCGGCTTTTTTAGCTTCCGCCTTAGCCTTATCTCGTGCAGCCTTTTCAACGCGCGCAGCTTCATCACGGATGTCTTTCTCCGCTTTGGCGAGCGCTTTTTTAGAAGTCTCAACGGCTTCACCAACTTGCTTCTTCACTGTCGCTGTTACTTCACCAACAGCTTCGCGGACCTCTTCTTCCGCTTCAGCCGCTCCATCAGCAACAATCTCTTCGATGTGTTCGCCAAAGTCCTTGACCATAGGGATGTATTTTTTCTTCACGCTGTTAGCGAGTCGCCCACAAGCTTTGCGAGCACCTTCATCGATTTTCTTGCCGATTTGCTCGCCAACAAACTCCGCGAAGTATTCCCATTGGAGTTCACACCAAACGGCAAAAGCACAACCATAGTCGGCTCCACTCTGGCCTTCATCACCCCAGGTTGCGCAATCATTCTCGTTGCTCTCAGGGGCATCCTCAACAATCTCGCCATCAGAAGACGAGGACTCTGTACCAACGTCGTCTTCGGATTCCTCCTCTTCCTTTTCTTTCTCCTTTTTCTTCACGCAGTCGCAGTAGCGTTTGTCGAACTCTGATTGACCTTCAGATTCGTCCTCGGACCCCTCCTCAGGCTCTGAGCCGGGGGATTCACCGCTTTGAAGCTTTTGCTTCTTTGCCTTTCCGGGGTACTCGGCAAGAAGCGCCGTTTCGAGTTCAACTCGCATCTCTGCAAGTAACGGTAGAAGCTCTGCCTCAGGTTTTGCGATACCAACGCTGGCGAGCTTCTCCTGCGGCGTACGCTCCGGAACTTGAACAACCGCATCTCTGGGATTTGGACTCACCTCGAGCTTCGTCTCACTACTGCAACCGATAGCAAGAGAAGAGAGGCACGCTAGAATAATGCTGTACTTCATCCTGAAAACCTCCGTAAAAAAATGAAAAAACTTATGGGAGCGCGCACCAAATGCACGATTATTTGAAAAACGTTTTCTACGATTCTTCGGCACGACCTGCCGCATAAGCAGATGCTGCCGAAGAGTAAATGCTCTTCTCGAAGTAAATGGCGGGTATAAGGAACTGGTCGGAACGGATAATTAGTAAAACCGCGCCAAAAGGTCAAATATAGCGCTCTCTGATTCTGTGGACCTGGGTCAATTGAAGGCTGAACAGGAGAAGTGCTGCCTATGCGGCAGTTAAAGTATCTACTCGAAAACTTCTAAGCTGCCTTTTCGGCAGTGATGCAAACCACGCTAATTCGGCTTTCGAATCTGCGCAAGTCTTAACTACTCTAAGCCACTAAAACCAAGGAACTGTTGAGCCTGCACTGAGCCCATACTTCGAAAATGCCTTCGTCGTCTCAGCCTCTTCACAAATCTGATGTTTCACAAAGAGCCGAAAATGCTCCCCCGAACTTTTACTCTGCACCTGCAGATACGGAAGCTGGACGAGTTGCTCAACACTGTCTGGAATTAATTCTCGCACTTCCTCTGCGTCAATCTCGGGGTGCCGTTTTCGGTATCTTCGTCTCAGACGTGCTGCGTTTGATTTTACTTGAACTCGATTCACTTTTACGTGACGAGCAGAATCTGGGACCTCGCGAATCTCGGAGATCGAAATAAACTCTCCCACTCCATCCGCCCACTCTTTGAGAACAAATTCACGAAGCGACTCAAGCGAACCGTGCAGGCGGATCAAAGAACCTAACGACACTAGGTCTTCTAGCACCTCCGGAAACGACACTCCGATATCGCCTCTTTGATGCTCAACAAAAGCGAGGTGGAGTTTATCAAAGAGCATATTCAGTACTACTTGAGCATTGAAATTTGGGCTCGGTAATACCGCAATATCTGCGTAGTGATCTGGATGACTAAGAAGCTCCGGCACCGAACACTCCTCCGCGAATTAGAATCGCCATAAGATAATGTAAATCACCTTCTTCGGGTTCCTTATTCTTCATTAACCACTTATCTAGCAAATTGTAGAAATCTCTTTTTTGTCGAGGCTGACGAAATGCTTTACCTAAAGAGGTCACCGTGCCGTAGGGTTCAATCGCAATAGGCCCTAGGTCTTGAGAATACTCTTCGTACCAGGTATCGATCGTGCGCAAAGCGTTACCAATTTTCTGGCTATGCATCGCAGCCGCACCGTCTACCGAATACAGCGTAAGTCCCTTCCTTGCTTTGCCCAAATTAAACGCTATTTCTTGAGAAGGAAAAACTTGCTGCCCCGCGCCGAGTCTTGCGAAATTAGAGATCTCAAGCAGTAAATGCTCCTTATCAATAAGTGCGCCTTCAATCAGGCTTGATAATTTCGCAAATTCCTTACTTGCATTTTTCGGTACAACGAAATCTTTAAGCGAAAACGTTCGTGCATCAAACTGAAAGCTGTTTACTACCTCGCCACCTTTCAGCTGCCGCACCTCGACCTCAACTGCCTCAGCAACTACTAAGTTCCTCCATAAGGAGCGCGCGTTGGCGATATTGAACGCATAACGCCTAGCGAGTTCCTTAAAACCAAAACGTTGGTGGTAACTCTGCACGCAGGCCATCAGCCGTTCGCGGTAAGCGAGGGAATTACATGCAGCCGGAGTTCCCACATTTCCCAGCACTCGAAGGGTAAAGCGGCTGGCGAGC
>CAYGNZ010000209.1:3756-5217 GCA_964351345.1 uncultured Bdellovibrionales bacterium
GCGTATTTAAACAAGGAGGTAACCTTGCAACATCAATTGTTTGAAGGTTAGGCGTTACAGCCAAGGCGTTTAGCTTTGATGGGTCTTGTTCTTTCGGTTTTCTACGATGGGCGTTTGTGCCGCGTACAGATTTTTCAACAAGCTTTACCGGTGCCCAAGTCTCTCGTTTGGCACGCTCCGACCAGTTCCCTGCCAAAAATACTGCATCAGATGGATTAAGTTTTCGCGAGAAAGAGAGCAGAGAGGCAGTTGTTAGCTCGTTAACAATTTTCGTGTTCTTTCGCGGCATAGACTAGGAATGCAAACTCACATAGTAGTTGTTTTCGACTAAATACTGCCCCTCAGGCGCTTCAGTTTTATACCGCCAAAATATTTGTTCAACAGTAGAAACTTCATCTAGCGCTAACCATTGCCCAAGCGAAGCCACGCTTTCGACAAACCGAAAATCTGTCTCTGCATCTCTCGTAGCCCGGACTTGACTGTTTTTAAGTTGGCGAGAGATTGCCGTGTAACCAAGCGGTATGGGCACAAAATAGCCGTTATTGGTCTTAGCCGTCCAGAGAGAACTCTCCTTCTCATCAATTGCGGTGTTCTGTCGCTGCGGAATACTCTGAAAACTGTACAGCGCGTCAAACGGAGTTAGCTCAAGGTCTAGTTCAGTAAGTGACCTCACACGTTCAGAGAGAAGGTCTGGACGGTGAACAAGAGCAAAACCCTCACTTAGCTCAGCATCCGCGAAATCACAGTCTTTATCGAGATAAGTAAAAGAGGGGCTTTTGAGTTCCTCCACAATCGTGCCTCCAGCAATTCGCATTGATGGAAGCTCGGTCTCAAGAACAGAACTGAGCTTTGATAGGTCAGCATGATTTGATGAGCAAGAAATAATCAGGCTGACTAGCATATGAGCTCTGCCCTCCTCGATGATTTGCGGAGTTTTGCCTGTACTATCTAGAGGATTTTTTGTAAGACGAAAACGAAAACGAGTTGTGTCTTGGATCGCAGTTACGTGAGGAGTAAAACTGTGACAAATTATTCCGATTTCATTGAAGCGAATGTCAAATTCTGGTCTCAGCCGCCGTTCAAGTGCATGCATGAAGCCAAGAAACGCAGTTGGCGAGGGAAAGCCCCAGGTAAGAGGGCCTGAAATAGCGTTCGCGTTAAGTATTGAAAGCTTTGGAAGAATAAGAAGTGAAGAATTGCTTGTAATTGTTAGCGGTTTGGAGTCTTGCTCTTGAGTTCGATTTAGCTTTTTTGTCTCCTCGGGCTTTTCCCAGCAAGGGGGTAGAGAAGGTAAAAGGAATGCCTCACCTCGACGCCTTGCGTTCAGGAGACTAATCGTTTGCGGCTGCGTTCCACCAAAACTCTGTACCGCGATATTTGGCACGCTGCTTAGACTACCAAGTAGTTCTTTGTGGGCAGGTTCCTGATTCCGCACGGTTTGCCACAGCTTGTGAACTAGGG
>CAYGNZ010000209.1:5227-6293 GCA_964351345.1 uncultured Bdellovibrionales bacterium
GCCCGCGATGCCGCCAACGACGCGATCGGCCAGAGCCGTGAGCGTGGCGTCAACATCTTCACAAAAGTCTTCAAGTGCGAGACAAAGTGCTTCGTCGTTAACAACAGCTCGGCTAAGAATTGAGCGATCCGCAATCTCTAGACAAAGAAAGTTATACACTGGAATTGCTTCTGCGCTACCGACGAGGTCAAACTCAACTTTGCCCTGAAGACTGAATGTTCCAACAATCTCATCACTTCGCAGTTCGCTGTTTATCACACTTAAAGACGTTGCTCGCGCTTGAGGATGAATAAACTTGATGGTGTGAGTAACCCGTTGGATGAACTCAGCTTGCCTAGTTGCTGTTTGAATCCAGGACTTGACGGAATACTTTTGTTTTAGACGAGTTATCTTGGTTTGATTGGCCTCAGTGTCATTGATGTTCTCAAGCTTCGCACTAAGATAAGAACCAAGGAATTCCTCTATTGTTTTTCGAATTTCGGCTGCTTCTGTTTTCACACTCGTGCTTGAACCAGATTTATTCATCGCTTCTTTATTGGTCTGCACCCGAAGCAACAGCCTGAATTACTCGCTCCTCAGCATTTCGTATCTGAAGAATCTCATCATTTGCTTGGCCAAAGCCAAGTATCTCTGTCTCAGAGAGCTTAAGTAAGCGACCCCGAAGCACCCTATTTATCATTCCATGCGCCACGCAAATTACGATGCCTTTTGGGGGAATTTGTTGAAGAAACTCCTCGCCTCTATCTGAGAGCAACTTGTATGACTCACCCTCGGGGCAAACATAGTTCCATTTATCAAGCTCTCGCGCTTCAAACTCTCCGGGATATTCCGCTCTAATCTCTGCTGGTGTTAAGCCATTCCAGAGTCCGAAGTTATACTCCTTGAGTAATTCAGAGAACTCCACTGCCCCCATTGATAGTTCGAGGACTTCTGCAATGATGCACGCAGTAGCTTTTGCCCTTCCAATCGGGCTAGCAAAAAAACCTTTTATTTGCTGCGGTGGAGCAAGTTTCTTTAATTCTTCTCCCACAGCATGCGCCTGCGCACGGCCTTTTTCGGTAAGCGG
>CAYGNZ010000210.1:0-6291 GCA_964351345.1 uncultured Bdellovibrionales bacterium
ACCGAGGTGTCGTGAAAGTCGAAAATATTTTCACCTTTGGCAGGATCATGCGTGGTCTGGAGTGAGCTGACGATTGCTTGTCCAAATGAGTCATACATGTCTGAGGTGCCAGGAAATAACACGAGCGGCGATGATTCTAGCCACTCAAGCCGCTCAACGAACTGGCGTTCCAGGTCGACATGCCAGGTATCGTTTGCAACCCCATTTTCGTTTGTGACTGAGGAGTCGTAATTTGCAGAAGGGAAGAGGAGATAGCTTGCCGCAACAAGAATCAGTACAGAGATAAGAAAGGTACGCAGAAAGCCCCACTGACCCGATTTCTGGTCTTCGGCTTGCGCTCTTAAGTCTGATATCCTTTTTGTTAAATTGTAACCCACGAAACCTTAAACCTTGCTCGTTGCATGTCCCCACATGCAGCCTAGTATCTCCTAACTGCCCTCATCCTTTCCTCAAGTACTCAACGAAGATCGCCTGAGCCACTTGAGCAAATAGACTCGAAGAAGAAGATGTTAGAACCCCTATTCTACCGCGTAACGAAATATTGCGCAGCTAGTCACGGTAAGCTCTACCGAGGCCTATCTTAGAGTCGTACTACACATCTACCTGAATTGTTATGTCAATTAGTAGGTAATAGTCTCGTAGACTCGGCTCCTTAATTGTAGTCCCTATTATATTCCCTGCCTCAGCGCGATGCCAAGGTATCTGAAGAGTTTGTCAGAACTTCTTGAAGCAAAAAGGAGCACTTTCAGGACATGAGAGAGAATAACAATCTTGCAGATAGTCAATTTAACAGCAGTTTCTATCGGTAGGATTGTATAAAACAAAAGGATTTCAAGGGGTTATGATGATGGTAGGTTTTAAAACTATCCTCTCCAGCACTAGTGGATTGCTAGTTGTAGCGGCTTTTTTCTCATTTGCTTCCCTCAACGAGGCCGAAGCTCAGCGCTACGCCAGCAAAGAACGCTCAAATGTAGCCGTTGGCCACTATGCTCGTGCACGCACAATGATGGTCGAGGCGCTCAAAGAATTCGAACAGGGCCGACGCCTTGCACGACCTGACCTCCTTGTTGATTCAGAAGATTTCCGATTACGACTGATTTCTCTCACTGAGCAGCTCAATCGCGTGGTGGACCCACAGCCTCGAGTTACTCGGCAAGGAGCGATTTTTAGAGCCAGCCCAAGATTGATTCGGCGACAAAGTGATGCCCTTCCGGCTGTTCCCGGTGGAGCGCAAGATAGCAACATCTATGGTGAGGCGCAGCGCCTAAAGGAACTAGAGATGGCGCGGGCTCGAATGTATGAAAGCGTTCCCGCTCCCGTAAGTCCTCCGGCACCAGCCGCAACTGAGACAGTTGAAGAGCAAGCACCGGAAGAAGAAGTAGTGGTGCAAGTTGAAGATTCAAATGTAGCGGAGAGCGAACCAGCTCCGGTTGCTCCAGAGGAAGCAGTCAACGAGGAAGCAAGCCAAGAGCAAGCAACGCCTGAGCAGAGTGCGGAGAATGAAGCAGTCATTGAGCATGCAACACAGGCCGTGATTGCCTCTCAAACTGGCGAACTCGACGAAGAGGAAGAAGTGCAAGATCCAGACGAAGCATACTCTGAAACAGGAAAAGCACTTTCGAAAGATGAAGAAATTGCCAATGCAATTGAGCAAGCAATTCAGGATCGACTCAAGACGCTTGAAACAGACACTGAAGAGGAAGAAGAAATCGACGAGGTAGATAGTCCTATCCAGCACTAGTTGCTTGAGGGATACGAGGAAGCATTATGCAATTCGACGACGGAGAAGTTTTGCAGGGATTAGACGAGAATTGGACCTTTATGGGTGCAAACGCCATGGAATGGGCGTGTGGACTCGTCGTGTTCCTGCTCATCAGCTTGTTTGCAGATAGTCCTGCTCGAGCGATGCCGTTTATGCTTTTGGGTTGGATTCTAACTACGACAACTCTTGCAGCTCTGCGCAGAAGTTTTCCTGACGAGGAGCGGGGTGTGCGCAATGCCGTTGCAACGTCTTGTGGTTTTCCTCCGCCTGGGATTCCGCTCCCCTCGAGTTTGCAACCCGTGTGGAGTGGTGCACCGATAAAAGAAGTTCCGCAAAAGTGGCGTTTTGCAGAACTCGGGTTTGACCGAATATTTCCAAGTTTTGAACGACAATTTACAGAAGCAGTTGAACTAGTAGATCCGAATGAGAAAAAGGGCAAAAAGAAGTAGGGCGAGGGGAATCGAAGGGCAATGGGCAAAGAAAAACTAAATTTAAAGCATGACTTACGTCAGCTTGAGCGAGTGGGAGGTCGTGCGGGAACTGACACGATTCGCTTGTGGGAAGGGTTTCGTGAGCAAGCGTATCTTTGGCGTGCACTTGCCTTACTGCAAATGCCGTCAACTGCTCTTTCAATAGCGGCAGCATTGGTGATGTATTTCTTTGCTGACACAATTATCGAAGTGCCAGAACGCCCGCAACCGGGCTTCTACTCGGTGCGTCAGCTACCAGATAGTCAGTTTATTAACGCAGCAACCACGGTAGTGAATCTAATCGCGACGTATCAACCAGCAGTTGCGCGACGACAGTTTAAAACAGCCCGAAAGTATCTCTGGGAACCAGCGCTTACTGAGTTTGAAGAGACCATGATGGGCAGCGAACTACGAGCGATTGAGGAGACGAAGCGCTCGCAGATGTTCTTTATCAATCCTCGACTGATAAAAGTAGAGCGATTTCCAGAGCTGGATATGGTGGTGGTTCGTATACCTGGAGTGCGTCAGAAGCTGATTGGTAACAAGCCACTACCTGCAGACCAGATGGTGTATTACGTAAAAATGACGACCATTCCTAGGAATGTTCACAACGAATACGGAATTGTCGTAGTTGACATGCGACTGCGTAGAGCAGATGAGCGCCAGGTGACCAAGGAAGATAAGATGGAAACACGAGCGACTCGTAAGCAGCAACTAAAGCGAATGAAAGAAGCTACTGGTGGGGAGTAGGAAGCTCCCCATAGCGAGTAAGGTGCAATAGGTTTTTTTAAGGAAAGAAGTAGAAGGTTAGGAAAATGAAACGGATTCACTACATAGTTTATTTATTAGCGGCGTTTCTGCTTGTCGCAAGCGGTGAGGAAGCAAACGCTCGAGAGGTAAACTACCAAGGAAGCGAAGTCCCTGTGTATGTCACACCGGGTGAGCCGACCCAAATCACCTTTCCTGAAAAAATCGAAGGTGGATTTAAGCGTAAGCACTCCGCACTTGCCCTTGAGCGGCAAGGAAATTTTCTGGTGGTCTTTGCGCAGCCTGAAATTCCTTACGAAGGGGAAGCGCTCTTAGTACACCTTGGTGATCAACGTTCGTTTGCACTAAGAATTCTGCCTTCTGATGATGATAATCCACGAGATGAGTTTATCGATGTGCGAGATATGCGCGGAGGAGCTGATTTTGATGAAGGGGGAGAAACCGATCCATACCTTCAGCCACGAGGTTTCGCACCACCGACTGTAGTGAGTGGCTTGATGCGAGAAATGATGTTGATTGCAGAGTTTGGTAAGCGAGGCGGCATCCCCGGGTATCGGCGTTCAAACCGCTATACCGGTGAGACAGTCCTTCATGACGGAACCATTGAGGCGAAAGTACAAGAGATTTTCATGGGCACTGATTTGTGGGGATACGTGCTCGATGTAGAGAATCTGCTTGATACAAACTACAAAATTAATCCCGCATCTTTCCGGATGGATGGAACGAGGGCAGTGGCAGCAGAGTCATGGGATCTTGCGCCACGACCAGATACTGCAGAGCAAAAAATAGCGGGGGCACATAAGAAACGGATTTATATCGTAACGCGATCGTTGCGACGATAGGCGAAATGGGTAGGGAAGCAGGTGTAGTGCAATGAGTCAGAATCTCGAAGATATTAAACTACTGATAAAGAATGATCGTCGGATTTGGGCGGTCGGCGGATTCATTATCGTAGCCTTGTTTATTTGGACGCTCACCAATAGCGGTGGGACCAAGCGAAGTCGAATCGTAAAAGAGGTGACCTCAAGTAAACAAGGGATGGGCCCTGATGAGGCGTATGGCGACTTGATTGTGGCGTTTCGTAACGATATTGAAACGGCCAAAACTGAGCGGAAAGAGATGTATGATGTGCTCTACCGGACGACGACTGATTTAAAAGAGCACAAAGAGAGAGTCACCGGTATTTTTGAAACTCTCGTTGATAAATTCGAGCAATTAGCACGAGAAGTAGATGCACTTGCTGCCGCCATGCGCGCACAGCAGGATACGATTCCATTGCCGGCTTCTCGGGAGCTTGATGGTCCAGATGAGCTTGAGCCTCTTGGCTTTGATACTCCTACGGTTGCACCACCACCACCCGAGCCGAAGCCGCTTCGTGTGAGCGTGATTGCGCCTGGAGATTCGGCTACCGTACAACTTGTCACCGGTGTGAATGCACCAACTGACGGAACGCCGTATCCAGTAGTATTTAAACTGACTGGACCGATTAGTGGGCCAGATGGATCTTCCCTTGACCTTGGTGAAGCGAGAGTAATCGCTGCCGCACAAGGTTCCGAAGCAGATGCACGGGCATTGTTCCGACTGACGCAACTTTCTATTCGGCATCCGAGTGGACGACGAGCAGTTGTTGAAGTTGATGGATGGATCGTTGGTGAGGACGGCGTGCGCGGCATGCAGGGACGACTCATTGATAAACTTGGACGCTTAATCGCAGCAACCGCGCTCATTAGTGGTCTTGGAGCGCTTGGTGAGCGACTTGATGACCGAACCAGTATCACGGTTGATGATGGAGCTGGTTTGTCTCTTCAAGGCGAAGACCTAGAGTTTGCGACTGCATCGGCGGTAACCGATGCCTCAAATAGACTCGGACAAGTCTTACTGAATCGCTATGAATCGTTGGTGCCTGTGGTAGAAATTGCGCTACTTGATGATGACGCCATTTTGGCCAGAACCGCAGGGCTTAACTAGGGGGAAAGGAGATGATGAAACGTAGAAGTATACAACTATTTCAACTTCTTGGAGCAGTGACTGTCGGTAGCCTTGTTGCGGGCTGTTCAGTTGCCGGACCTGCGGCGGACGAACTTAATCCATACGGTCAGGGCAATGCTGTTCAGAGCCTAGGAATAAGAGACAATAGCACGGTGGTTGGTGCAAGTGGTGGTGGAAGTAAGGAAGCTGAACGAGCCCGTCATGCACTAGAGACCATGGCGACGTATCAGCGAACGCAAGCACCGCAGCCCGTGTATCCAGTGATTCGTCCGGCAGAAGTTCGCATGATGTGGATTCCAGATCGCCTCAATCAGCATGGAGATCTCGTGCCCGCACATTACTACTATCTGCGAGTGATGAATGATCGTTGGGCTGTGCAAGATGCCTTCGATATCGAGCAGCAACTCAATGGCGGTGCTCTTACTGGAGCTGGAGATGCTCCACCCTCAAGTGGCTCAACCACGTATGGGACTGGTGCAAGTGGGGGTGCAACTCCTTGGGTTTATAAAGAGGAGTAGGAGATCAAATGAACTACTTCATTCGATGCATAAGCGTAGTGCTGCTTCTTGGGCTTGCCGCGTGTAGCAATAACGAGCCGGTGGCGGTTGAGTATTATCAGCCTGCATATCGCTCTTCGCCACCCGCGCCGGTGTATAGCAGAGTAATGTGGAGCCATTTACCGCACCCGATTGCGCCGAAATCTAAGGATACGGCACCGCTTCTGTTACCAACAGTCGCTTTTGAACTGCCAAATTCGAATCTCGGAGAAGCAATCGAGGCTTTGGCGCAGACTATGGGATATAGGTGGCATTATCCTGAAAACGTTTCCAAGCGTAGAATACGCATTCGGATGGAGGGAAGCGTTGAGGAAGTGCTCGATGAGATTAGTCGTCAGGCGAATGTGCAGTCGCAGTTTGACCATCGCCAACGCTTAATCATTGTGCTCGAGCCAAACATGATACCAAAGCTACCGGGCACATAGTCTTGAAGCGTGTAGAGCGCTTGAGGACCGTAAAATTAAAGTTGGGGAACGCGTGAATACTCTTCATGCGAAAGTGGGTGCAAAAGGGCAAACGCAGCTCGTACAAAGGCATTTGAGCTTTTGAAAGCGAACTGCGAAACGGGTTACGAAAGGTTTTAATTCATGAGTATAAATAGACTCACACGAGCAAGGCTCTATCAGGACGAAGAGTTGTTCAATAATCTGCTTCCGTATGTGAAGTGGGATTACGAGAACCTGGTCTTCATGCATGGAGATGCATCGATTTGGTCTATTTGGCAGCTCAAGCCGATTCTTCTTAC
>CAYGNZ010000211.1:0-4714 GCA_964351345.1 uncultured Bdellovibrionales bacterium
CCTGCGAGCTCATCCGCCTCGCTCAGTACTGGAGCGATGAGAAGGAAAATCAAACAGAAGGCGATGCTGAGTAGGTGACGAGAATTTGGTGTGTATAGACGTCGGTGAGGCGAATGAAAGATTCTGCTCATAGCGTTTCTCCTGTGATACACGTTGTTCGTTTGATTCTGATCAGAGATGTACTGAAGTCTCTCCCGTAGTCTACTGAGGGGATAGTAATAAGTCTAAACAGTATACTAGATACTAGGAGAAACGTATGCCAACAAATGAGGAATGGATACAACGTTGGGACCAAAACGATACCCCTTGGAATCGTAGCTCCGCAGATTGCCTGCTCCATCAAGCGTATGCCAGTATTTTACAGCGTTATTCGAATTTGAACGCGGGCAGTGTGTTCGTGCCACTGTGCGGTAACTCGAGGAGCCTACGTTTTTTTTATGACAATGGTCATTCAGTGTGCGGGGTAGAGCTTGCAAAGGAGGCGTTAGATCAGCTTCGAGTTGATGATTTCCCTGAGTTACGCTTCGACCGACAAACACAGGAGGAGCAGACCGTATTTGAGGCAGAGCGCGTTTGCCTGATAGAGGCGGATTTTTTCAAGGCGCGGGTGCCGGGAAAATTCGAGTTAATTTATGATCGAGCGGCGCTTGTGGCGCTCGATCCAGAGCAACGAATTCGCTATGCTGAAAAATTACCTGAATTTTTAGCTCCAAACGGCCTGCTATATCTAGTGACGTATGAATACACAGAGGGTCCAGAGGCGATTCCACCATTTTCTGTCTCCCGTAGTGAAGTCGAGCGACTATTCTCGAAGTTCAGTATTCACGAGTGCCGACGCGAGGAATTCGAGACGACGCGAGAAGATATGCTGAGGTATTCAGACGTTGCTCCGATGCTAGTTGCGTACGAAATCACACCATAAACTACGCTGAAGCCGATCTCGCAATAGGGCAGGTTGCACGTTCTCAGGCGCAGCGAGCCTCTTTCAGCATCGCAATAAGCTCGGCGCGGACAGCGTTTGAATCAACGACCGTCGAGGGAAAAGCAAGAGTAATGTCTTTTTCCCCCTCGCTATTTTTCGTTTTGATTAGTAGGCGATTTTGATTGACCGCGATAAGGGAACAATTCTCAGGTAAGCATTTTCGATTACAATAAAACTCGACCAGTTCAGCCATGGCATCTTGATGGTCTTCGTTCATATGCTCAATAATCGCGCTACTTTGATACGAAACCATATCAAAAGCTTGAGAAAAGTAATCATCAGCGCTTACCCAGGTTATTTCTCCAAAACCTCCAATCCATCGAATGCGAAGCGGTTTGCATTGAAAGTAGAGAAAATCATGTGCCAAAGTTCGCGCAGCTGATTTTGGAAATCTAGTTAAATACGAAGATCGAATAGATTCGAGTTCATCCGCTTGCACTTCTGAAAACTCGCCGAGAACGCTGGCACGAGCGTGGGCTTGAGGATCTACGTTTCCATGCCTTTCGCTGATGAAAAAACTTCCTCGGGGGTTATGTCGTAAATTCCTGTAGTGCTGAGAGATAGTGGAGATTGCAATAATAAGTCGTCCGTCTTCTTGCACGTCGTAGGGTGTGACGGAGCCAAAGGGAAAGCCATCGCCCTTGGCTTCTGATTCAACATGAAGAATGGTGCAAAGCGTTGCATGCTGATGCGCAAGGATTAAATCTTTGGCGTCTTTGCTTGGGTTTTTCTCAGAATTGTTCATAGTGCTCGATACTTACATGTTACCTGTAGCTGAGCAATCAAGGAGCGTGTTCTTGCCAATGCCGACTGCTTGCGCCATAACAATCTTTGCAAATTTCATTGTTTCCTAACGGGAATTAACACGTAACGGATGTAGAAAGCCCAATGAACAACATCACCCCAACTTTTGTTTTTCTCAGTGTCGCTCTACTTGTTTGGAGCGCAACTGCGGGCTTGAGCTCTTACCTCGGCAAGGGCTATGAGCGGGAACACGGCTCAGCAAAAGCGGTTCAGCCCAGTGCCGCGGTGACGCCAGAAATTGAAGATCTACGTGAGGTAGTGAAGAAGGAGCCGGGTAGTATTGAGGCGAAGATGAACTTGGGCTACGGACTTGTTCGAGCAGCCTATAGTTCCTCTGACGGACAACTTTTGATGGAGGCCGTGCAAACCTTTAGCGCAGTGCTTGAACAGGAGCCTGAGTATCCTCCCGCCTTACTCGGCTTAGCGAAGGTTTGTCTGGATTCTGGCATCATCGATAAAGCGCTTGATTTTTTTCCACGCTACCTAAAAAAGGTTCCCGATGATGTGGCGGCGCAAAGCGACTATGCCCTTGCCTTGATTCAGGCGGGCGAAGGCGAGAAAGCTCGCGCAGAAGTCGCAAAAGCAATCGAACTTGATCCAAAAAACCTTGCGGCCCAGATGACCTTAGCGATGATCGAACGTGCTCAGGGGAATGACGAGGAAGCAGTGCGTGTTGCGAAAGCGGCAAAGGCTTTATCAAGCGATCCCGCCATCGGGAAACGAATCGATGAGTTTATTGCAAACGATGCCCCGTTGGCAGTGGGCAAGGAGTCTCAGAATACCGATGAGCAACGATCTCCTGCAAAAGTGATTGCGAACTATTTCGAGAATCACCAAATCATCTCTAGGAAACTCCAGGGGATACATTGGTCCTCGCCAGAGGAGGTTCATGTCGCTGTTAAGGATTTTCCTGTCGAACAGATGCCGCCCTTTGCCAAGGCGAAATTTGAAGCAGGGGTGAAGTCAGCCTTCTCCGGTTTATTGCCCAAGCTCACCGTAGTCCTTGTCGAGTCAAGTTCTGATAAAGAATTGTTGAGAATTCCCGTTTCCCCAGAGTAATCTTTAGCGAGAAATGCGGCTCCTGCGACTAAAAGGAAGCATTGTCATGGTGCTGAGCGTGTTTGCTAGTAAAAGCATGACAAAACTTGCTTTGTAATTACCGTGGTTGAATCTTTGTTTTTGACTTCTTTCGGGTTTTTTTAGCATCTTAGCTAACACAACATTGAATTTCGACTCGCAATCGTAGAGGAAAAAGGCGTGAATCAAGACGGACCTATCATTGCTACCCTGCTGTTAGAGGAAACGCCTCCTGAATCTGAGGAGGAGACTCCAGAGCCAGAAATTAGTGGCACCGCCGCTCCTCGAATTGCCACTACTCCGGAAGGTCTTGTGGAGTACGAGTTACGTGAAGGTCAAACCATACGGCTTGGCCGCGCGAACAGTAATGACATCCCTATTCGAAATCGCAATGTCTCTCGTTTTCACGCGGTGTTCAGTGCCTCATCTTCGGGAGTGGTCCTAAGTGACCTGGCAAGTTTAAATGGTACGTTTGTTAATGGCTCGCGAATCGCGACACCGGTGGATATTTCATCGGGTGATGTGGTTACGATTGGTGATACCAAGATTAGCGTAAAGCTTAGCCTTGGTGAGCCAGGAGGAATCGATTCCAGTCACGGACAAACACAAACCGCACAACTTTCTGCAGTGGTCGTTACCGTGTTAGTGGTCGATGTGGTGGGCTATACTAAGCTCTCGGAATCCTTGCCGCCGCAAGACGTTGCCGGAATGATGCACACCTGGTTCCAAGAGACCTCTGAAATTGTCCGTGAGTTCGGTGGTGAAGTCGATAAGTATATCGGTGATTGCGTCATGGCCCTTTGGAAAGGGTCCGCATCGAATTCCCAAGAAATGGCCCTTCAAGCAATACGTGCCGGCTTTAAGATGCTGGAAAAAACAAACGAAATGTCAGAGAGCGGAAAGTGGATACACCACGACGATGTGCCGTGGCAGTGTCGTGTTGCGCTCAATACCGGTGAAGCGTTGATGGGCACAGTTGGAGGCGCGGGCAAGCGGGACTTCACGGTGCTTGGAGATACCGTAAATGTCGCTTTTCGCCTGGAAAGTATCGCAAAGTTGAAAGGCACGGATTTTATTCTCAGCAAAGCTACCGCAGACAAGGTGAAAGACGAATTCCCCCTCACCCCTCTCGGTTCCGTTAATGTTGCCGGACGAAGTGGGGAAATCGAAGTCTTTTCGGCCGTCTGATCCTTTTTTGAGCTCATACGCATGACGGATGCCGCGCAAAAAACTCTTTCAGAACAAGCAGCGTCGCTGACCCGTGAGCTTGCGGAATTGCCGATCGTTAAAACAGCATTTTCACTCCTCGAAGAAAAATTAGATCCAAAATATGTGTTTCACTCTCTTGCGCATACAAAAGATGTGTTTCACGAGGCCGTATTGTTCGCCCTCGCTGATCAGAGAGAGCCTCGGGAGATCGAGCTAATCAGCATTGCCGCGGCGTATCACGATGTGGGTTTTCTTGAGGGAGCAGAGGGGCATGAGCAGCGAGGAGCGGATATCGTTGCCGCAGAGATGGAGCGTGAGGGGAGTTTTGAAGAGCAAGAAATCGTGCTCGTACGCAGAATGATACTCGATACCCACCTCAACGAAACTCATCAAGGTATGAAACAGCGAGCAACGACTCGTTTGTCGAGATACTTGCTCGACGCAGACCTCAGTAATTTTGGTCGTGATGATTTTTTCGAGCGATTAGAGTTGTATGCGCAAGAATTGGGGCTCGATCAATCAGACCTTGCGAGCAATACGCATACCTTGATGTCGCGTCATTACTGGAAGACAGAAGCAGCGAAAGCGCTTCGAGATGATAAGAAGAAAGAAAATATCGCGCTCCTCGCGAAGAAGTTTTCT
>CAYGNZ010000211.1:4742-6260 GCA_964351345.1 uncultured Bdellovibrionales bacterium
AAATTCTTGAAAGGCGAAGGTCCGATTTAAACACCTGTGGCTTGTAAATTGAGGTCCCATTAATCATTCGCACGCATTCCTGTAAGGCTTCTGTCATCGCGGGGTGAGGGTGGAGGAGGTCTCCTAAGTCCGAAGCGGGTCGACCAGACTGAATAATCAGAGAGGCCGCCTCAATCATTGTCGATGCATGCACGCCTAGTGCCCGCATGCCCAACATTGTTTTCTTCTCGTCGTCAGAGACGATTACCTTCACAAATCCCTCGGTGGCACGCATTGCGATTGCTCGATTCACTAAGCCAAACCCGTAGCTTGCGACCTGATACGAAAGTTTCTTTTCGTGTGCCATCCGTTCATTCATGCCAATGCCTGCAATTTCGGGATTGACGAAAATAATGGTCGACAAATTTTCATAACTCAAAGGCTTCTCTACACCTTCGCAAATTCTTTGCACGACGTGACGGCCCTCGATTTCGCCCACATTTACCAAGGCAATATCGAGCGTGACATCGCCCACTGCATAAATATTAGGGATGCTAGTCTGTCCGTCATTGTGGGTAATAAAGCCACGCTCGTCTTGATCAATCCCGATCGCGTCGAGTCCTAGATGGTCGGTATTTGGAACGCGCCCCACCGAGATGAGTGCATGATCCACCTGAATAGTCTCTCTTCCTCCTGAGGGATGTTCGATTGTGTATTCCACATGATCATCAACGACTTCCATGGAGATAAGCTTCGCTCGATGATGAATGGTGACCCCACGCTTTTCGAAATTCTTCGCACAAACATTGGCGATGTCATCGTCTTCGAAGGGCAGAATTCTATCTGCTCTATCGATGAGATAGACCTTCGTGTGGCCGAAATTGGAAAATATCGTTGCAAATTCGCAACCGATTACGCCTGCGCCCAGAATCACCAAGCTCTTGGGGAAATCAGCAGCTCGCATGATGTGATCAGAAGTCATGATCCGATGGCCATCGACACGAATGTGATCGAGTTCGCGGGGTCGGGAACCAGTGGCAATAATGAAGTTCTCAGCGGTGATACGCTTTTGTAAGTCGCGCTCACTGTCTTCTACCACGATGGTATGTGGATCGAGAAAGCTCGCATGCCCGCGCTCAAGTGTGATTCGGCCCGTATGTCCACTCGTGCTGCGGCTTAGTTCGCGAAGTTGCCGCTTCATCTGTGCTACTTTTTCGTCAACTGCTTGTTCAACACAGTGAATAACGTGGGAGTAATCAAGACGAACTGAATCGACCAAAAATCCTCGGTCACGTTGGAGTACGTTGAGATAATCGCGAGATAGTTCCCACAGCGTTTTAGAGGTAAGCGCGCCAGCCCATACTCCCGCACCACCAAGATTGCCTCGTTCGACAAGACAAACGTTTTTTCCGTAGTCCCAAGCACGCATCGCAGCAGCAAAGCCTGAGGGACCAGCTCCAATTATACAAATATCGTAGTCAAAGTTTTCCATGAGAGAAGGTATAACAGGTTGAATTCATCCTTGCACGGAGCCTCCTC
>CAYGNZ010000212.1:0-6243 GCA_964351345.1 uncultured Bdellovibrionales bacterium
ATGACCCGAGGCAGAGCTAGATAGGGATAGACAAAAAGATCGCCCACGGTTCCTTCCTCATCCACGAGTGCGCCCTGCATACTAATTTCATTGCCCGCAACCCATCCGGCCGGCACCTTGATTGGAATCGTACGTCCCCTTAGCGTCACATCAACGTTTAGTCCAGTTACTGCTTCTGAAAGACTTAGGGGCAGAAGCAATACGGCATCTTCACCATGAGGAAAGAAAAACTTTTCGGAAGTCGGATCGCTCTCAAACTCCTCTCGCACGTCTCCTTGATACTCCCCGCTGATCGTGTCAATTGCCGCCTGAACCAAGGGGGTCAGCGTTTTTGGTAGGGCGACCATTGGAAAGAGCAACAAATCCGCGAGCACCTCGCGCCCTTCCTGTTCAAGTCCCTTCCCTTGCACACGAATGTAACTCGATTCAGCGCTTGGAATTATCATTTTCACAACCATTGAGGCACCCACAATTGGCACACGCAACTCTTGACGACGCGCCGCCTCGCTCAATGTTATTGGGAAGCGCAGTAGAATATCAGCATCATGCACTCGTACAAATTTATCTTGCACGACCGATATCTCTGCTTGCA
Source organism: uncultured Bdellovibrionales bacterium (assembly GCA_964351345.1). Classification (GTDB taxonomy): domain Bacteria; phylum Bdellovibrionota_C; class UBA2361; order SZUA-149; family SZUA-149; genus SZUA-149. The sequence continues at coordinate 593 of CAYGNZ010000212.1, forward strand.
CCCGCTCCCAACCTTGTGAAGCTTCAATCACTGCTCCGTTTGGTGTTCCGGGAGGTATGTCTACCTTAATCCGTCGGGGGTCCTGCCCTGCCCTGCCCGCAAGTGCGACTTCACGAGACGTACCAATTGCTTGTTCAAAGGCCGATATTTGAAAACGAAACTTCCTGTCACCTTGTAGAGGGGAGCGAAAGCCATTGCTTGCTCTTTCTGGCTCATGCATCTCTTCTGGCATTCTCGGACGCTCAATCTGTGTTGGCGTCATCGGATGCATTTCCTCATCAAGCTTTCGACGAAGCTCTTCTTTGAGAAATGCTCGCTTTTCTTCTTGGTCATTTTTCTTTTTGAAGATGCTAAGAATTCCTTTCCCTCCGCGAGAGGCACCCTGCTCAACCGATTCCTCTTCATCTCCCCAGGCACCTACGCCTTCATCTTGTTCGCTGTTGATGCGTTCAAGTTCTTCTTCAGAAGTAAGCGCGACTTTGTGTCCAACCTTGAGATCGTGCTCTCCGACCTTGCCTTTTAGACTCTCAAAAGAGACTCCTCCGACAATCTCGGGACGGGTGCGTTTTTTCTCAGCGGCTTGCTCTTCAGCAGCGCGCAGTCTTTCAGCGGCGACGTCCTCGTCATAAATCTCTGGTGAAATATTTCCGCCAAGATCGATATCTTCAAAAAATGGATATCCATTTTCTTTGTTGTATTGATTTCGTTTTGCGGGATCAGAAAGCACGCCATACGCCTCACTCACGAGGGTAAACATTTTCTCTGCTTCCTCGCCCTTGGCAGCATCGGGGTGATACTTTCGCGCCAAGGAGCGATACGCTTTGCGAAGTTCCGCTGCGGATGCTTTCGGTGAGACGCCAAGCACTTTGTAAAAATCATTAACGATCATTTTTTTCTCCCAAATCGTTTTCCTCGAAAGAGGTAGGAACGTACTTAGGATATCGTCTAATCGGGTAACAATCTTTAAGTTTAGGGATACTTAGCCCAAGCGAGGAGAATACTTTTTGCTAGTAATTCACTCGGCAATTAATGAACACAAACTCCCCCTTAAGCAAGGGAGGATATTGGCGCACTTCGAATCAAGGCCCGCAAGATATCACTACCAGTGACAATTCCACTAAGCTGTCCTTCGGAGGAGAGCAAAGGAAGCATTTCCGCATCGTGACTCAGCATCATCAAGGCAAGCTCCCCTATCTCCTCAGTTTCATCAGCCAGCAGCACCTCGGGATTCATTACATCTGCAACTGATGTCGTAGCCGCATCTTCGTTGAGGCAGGCTCGAAGCAAGTCGCGTTCTGAAATAGTGCCAACTAATCTCCCAGAGGAATTTACCACTGGTAGATGGCGATACCGGTGCTGCTCAAATTTCTCTCTGGCTTGCGCGAGCGACTTAGTTTTCGCGATAGTCACTAAGGGGGTGCTCATTATTTGTTCGGCAAAGAGAACTTGTTCAGAGCTTTGCGGCGGATGCCGGGCATCATCATAGGCTTTCCGAACTTCTTCGGAAGAAACAAGCGGATTCGTCGTTCCATCCTGTAACTTATAAATCGCCACGCCTTCCCCTTATCCTCCACGACTATTCTTTCGAAAGCGCCTTGAGCTCTTTTAACAATTGCGCGTCAGCCGGATCAACATGCACTCCCGAGCTCCCACTGCTTTTGAATTCAATTAAGGACTCTAGAATTGAATATGATTTTTTTGATTCTTCCGTACCGGGAAACTCACGGATACACTGCTCAAGATAGAGTTCCGAAAAATACTCTAGAGAGCTAATTGGCAAATGTGCATATGCCACCGCCAATAAATACAGTGCCTCACGGCGGGTGGCGGAATCCAGCTCTGACTGCAGTAAACTGTGGAGTAAAGCCGAAGCGTAGAGTGTCGGGACAAGCCGTGCCTTGTCCTGATCAATAGTGACATTCCCGGCGACTTCGTGAAGTAGTTTTCGCGCTTTTTGCACCCCATCCAGTCCGTCCTGTTGAGCCCCAATCTCAAGCAAGTCACTGCGCCAAGCTTGGATGGTATCTCGGACCTCTGGTGAAGGCGCTGCTTCATTGAGATATTGTTCGAGTCTTTCCGCTGCTCGCAACGGTCGATTCTTTACCCGAACTTCAATGAGCAGCCAAAGCTCGAGTGCTTCGATTGCATCAGTGGAACCTCCCGGCAATGACACAATCGTGCGGGCAAGTTCATAAAGATCCTTGTCCGCACGGTCAAATTGGCGAGTCGCAATAAGAAATTCGGCAGCAGCAAGTTTGGAAGAGAAACTTGCATCCACTGGAATTGGCTCATCACCAATAAAATCAGTGCTAACCTGATATCGAGAATGACAGGCGATGCAGTTCGAGGTAAGCGCGCGCAGTTTCCATATCGCGTAGTCTTTCTTCCCATCGGTAAATCGCGCGCTAATATCTCGCAGGGCAGCTTCGTGAGTGTTGAGCGTCACAAGAAAGCATGGTTCACGCTGATAGGCCTCAGAGGCCCCTTCGACGGTGTGAAAACTCTGAATAAGACTTTCCAGAGAGTTTTTTATTCGCTTCTCATTCTTTGGATCTTTAAACTCAGTCGGACGCCAGGCCAACCGAAATAAGGATGCCGTAGTCGCATACACCGACCGCATCGTACTGCGCAACTCGCCGTTGCTGCGAGAACAGCCAAGGATTAGTAGGATGCCAAGCAAACAAACTGCAATTACGTTTTTTACTAGGCGAGTGTGCGTGAGAGTATTTTCGCGATGCATTCTTCCTACCCAAATCTGAGATCTTCAACGAGAAGATCCTAGCATAGCATCGCCTCAGATGAATACTGATATAGAGCACGCAACGCATGTTAGAATAACTCCCCTCCCCCGTACCATGATGCAATCACGTAACGAGGGAGAGGAGTTTGAGCTACCCCGTCGGTAATTCTGCGCATCCCCACTTGGTCATGATGCTCCAAGCACCCGCATGCGGAATGCGTCGATAACCTCCAGGAATTGTATCGAGATCGTAGCCAGAGAATTTCTCGTCGACAATTGGCCAAAATCGTTCAGCAAATTTGCTCCCCGCTTTTTGCACGACGCTCATAATCACGAGCCGTCGACCAAGCTGCACATCTGAAGCCTCTAACAGACCCTCAGGAGAAACCACCGCGCCGGCATCTTGAACAAGTTGTTCAACTATTGAGGCACGCACTTCATCACTCACCCGGTCGCTGGGTCTTGGTTTCTCCACTGAAAATCGACTACTCGAGAGCGCAAGCGCTACCGCGTAGGCATGAATTCCGTCATAGCTATCGCTTCGATGCCTCCGGACTGAGATACTATTGGAATACCCAGTACCCTTGGCATCAAGAATCCACGGCAAGGGAAAGCTCAAGGCATCATTAAGCGTCAGCTCGCGAACATCGACATCGCCTGAAAAGACGATCGTTGGTGAAGAGGTCACAGTGAGTCCGTTGAGCACGACGTTGAGTGTATCGAGCAGGGCGGCGCTGAGGTTGGTAAGATCTCGCATGTTGAAAACCTTCGTTGAGGGAGGGAAGTCGAAATATCCAGATGAAGGAGCTCAATATTGCTCGTCTGGATACTCGAAACAGCTACTTCTACCCACACCTGTTCTACAGCTAAATAGAGGTAAAAGGGAAGGCTTCGAGCGGGATCTAGAGGAAAATTGGGAGGGATGGGGCGATGTATGCACAACATTGAATTCTGATGAATGAAAACCACTTCAGGGGCGAGAGGACAGATTCGCAGAGAAAAACGAAAGCGAGAATCCAGCGGCAGTGTAATCTACATTGAATTTGCAAGCTCTAGCGAGAATCAATCAACTCTACACTCTTTGATACCTGATAAATTTTAAACCTTTTAAAAAACCCTAAACACATCGCCGCAATCCACACGAAGCGTTCATTGATACGCTTCGGGAGAACTGCAGCCTCACTCGCCTTGAGTCGCTTAAATAAAGCCACTCGGTCTTCCGAATGCCTGTTCACTTTTCAACAGTTTGTTGAGAAAAATGCCGATGAATAAAGTATAGATAGCTCAGATGACGCTAAAATGGAGATACTTTATGCTAGTTGCTCAGACACGAGGGGTTCGATTAGAACTCTGCACGAGCAATGAGTGCTTGCTGAATTCGAGCAGGAATATCTCGGCTAAATCAAGGGAGGGAAATCGCTTCTAACCTAAAAAAACCGCTTAAAGAACAAAACCTAAGATAAGTTTATCGGGCAGGTAGACGCTAGTCAATCGCCCGAGAATGTTAAAAAGGAGTATCTCTCCGGTAGCCAATGAATAGTGATTCGAATACACCAGTAAAAACTATTCTAGAACTTGTCGCCGAAGATAGTCGGGTAAATTTACTTTGCGAGCTTGAAGACCAGGGCACAAAGCTTTTTCTTACCGCCTCTCTCGTACCTGACTCCAATGCCCCTATCCCCACTGCGGGCGAACTTCGTTCCCTTCTTCTCGAACACGTGTTTGAAGATTTTCTTCATGAGGATGTACTCAACGATATCGCGGCACGGTTAGCCCGAGGAGAAGACGTCTCCCGACGCCGAGTGGCCAAAGGAAGAGAGGCGGAAGCTGGAAAAGACGGTCGAGTTTTACTACTAGTCAAACCGATGAGACTATCCGGTGCTTCTGGGGAATACGTCTCCCCCCACCATATTAAATATTTCGATAACATTGAGCCTGGCGTAGTCGTGGCGCGTATCTATCCTCCCAAGAGTGGTCGAGATGGAATGGATGTGTTCGGTAAACCGATTCCATCAACCCCCGGCTCAGCAGTAGAGATAGAAGTCGGTGAGGGACTACAAAAAAACGCTTCAGACTCCGGATTTGAAACGCTTTGCGCCACCGCATTTGGTTATCTCGAGGACGGAGAGAGCAGGCTTCGAGTGGTCGATACCTTATGCTTACGTTCAGATATTGACTACCGAACGGGTGATGTTGAGTTTGTCGGCAATATCGAGATTCATGGCAATGTCGCCAAGGGATTTAGTGTCTTCGGACGGGAGAACATTCTTATTAAAGGAGATGTTCATGGAGGAGTAGTTTGTAGCGAACTGGGCAGCGTGGTTATTACCGGCACTGTTACCGGCGCTCTCGATGTCACAAAAACTACTGCGGCAACCGCTACCAGCTTACGAACGCTTTCCCTCGCAGCAAAAGAGCTTCAGCGCGACCAGATAACCGCCGAAAAGTCTGTGACCATCGCCTTAGTGGAAAATGCTTCCGTAAGCGCGAAAGAAGATGTTTGCATAGAGAAAGAAGCAAACCATTCTCGCCTGAGATCTCGAGCTTCTTTGCTCCTCCCCAAGGGTCGGCTCCGTTCTGGATTTGCCTACGCGGTCTGCGGAATTGAGGCAGAGTCAATCGGAACCCCGAGCGACTCCGAGACGCTTTCAATTGAACTATGTAGTGATATTGAATCATCAAGTGAATACCTTGTACTGCAAGACAAAATTCAGCTACAAACTGACGCCTTCGAAATGATTCAACGGCTCCTCGGCCCGTTTGCGGATGACCGTGCGGCAATCCAAAGTCTTCATGAGTCTCACCGTAGCCGGCTTTTGGGCTTACTTGAGAAACGCAAAAAGCTGGAACAAAGTCTTGCCGCGCTTGAAAAAGAAAAAGAGGAACTCCTTGTGAGTGCCTCCTATAATTC
>CAYGNZ010000213.1:0-465 GCA_964351345.1 uncultured Bdellovibrionales bacterium
TTAGGTTTGTTTTCCCGCATCGAAATAGTTCACGCCGCCATACTGCTGCAGCGGAACCCAAGACTCCTCACGCAGAAGATCGGGAACATGCTGAATTCCCTGGGAAGCAAGGAGCTCTACCCAATTACTCGGCAAGGGGCCTTCACGAAACGGCGTGAATCGCTCGACATCCTCTCCTCGAGCAGCAACCGTGACTTTTGCTAGTCCGGATGAGAGTGATAATGCCCAGCAGTGAATGCACATCTGCGCCGTTGAAAACAATTCAAAAGCATCGGGGGGAAAGACAAACTCTCCAATCGTCTTCTCACCAAGGTCCATCGCTCCCACTTCTGCGTGGAATCGATGTTGCTTGCCGAAAACGACGAGGTTGCCACACACACAAACAATTTTTCGCGTTATGGTTTCGCGAATCGCTGCAAAAAACGGCCCGCATCCTTCAACACTGATGTGCTGGAGGTTCAGCTC
>CAYGNZ010000213.1:475-6189 GCA_964351345.1 uncultured Bdellovibrionales bacterium
ATTCCGCATCGTCATCAAACACGACACCCGATAGCGTGCGATTGGCCTGGACAATGTGATCAGGAAACTCCGTAACTAAAGACTTCGGTACATTCCACGTCATCGTACCCTCGAGTAAAACCGAAAAAATATCTAGCCAACTCCGGCTAGCCTACAGGCTCTGGTCTCCCACATAGTAGGTATCGATCAAGTAGTGATCGAAGTGAAAAGGAACGTTTGAACAATCTCGCGCCCAATCGTTAGAAAACGATGAGCCAAAAATTTCAGACTTCGTACACCGAGAAGGAGCACGAAGTCTGAATCGTTCGTGCTCGGAGAAACCCTAGACGTCTCAGGACTTTGCGAAGGCCTTATCGAAGGCACCCTGGCTCGGCGGCAAATCGATCGCTGCGAGGAGCTTTGCAGCCCGAATCATCGCAGGGATCAAATCAAACTGCGTGTCCTCGCCTTCGATGGTGATCGCACCGCTCCAACCAAGAGAGTTCAGCGTTGCGATGATCTCCTCAGGAGAGGTCGAGTCTCGATCGGAGCTGGCAAAGACAAAGTCCCAATACCGGCCCGCTTCACCAAATTCGGTCCAACCACCATGAACTCCGGCGGCAGAACGACGCTTGGAACGCACTTGCGCACCTTTGTGGTGCACGCTCCAAATGTAGTCGATGAACTGGTGAATAAAGGCGATCGGGTCGACGTCCTGCCAAATGAGGTGGCTGGCATCGAAGTTGAGACCCACGGTGCCATTGTAGCCGGCGGCATCAGTTGCGTCGAGAAATCGCTTCGTGGAAACAATATCGCCCGCGCCGATTTCGCCGGGATGGCTCTCTAGGCCGAACTTGACGCCGCGCGTGACGTAATCGTCCCAGATCGGTCCGAAACGCTTGAGGATTACGCTGATGGCATAGTCCGCACGATGTCCAATCTCGATGCTGGCGCCAGCCTCGGGATCACCAAGTTGCTTCGGCAGAGGCGGGAAGGGAAAAATATCATCCCACGCACCTGCCGAACCGACGAAGCCGGAAACGGGCACTTCGCGGTTTTGCAATTTACGCAAAACTTCGGCCAGTCGACCAACCGCAACAAGGTCCATCGCCGCGATGGCTTGAGAAAGCTCGGCCACATCCTTAGGGACCCGGTAGGGATCATCAAGAGGCGGCCGTTTTCCTTTGTTCAGCCAAGCTTGATAGGCCTCAACGACCACACCACCTTGGAACTGAATGGTTTTTGCGCTGGCGCGATCCCCAAGGCACTGACCCTGAAGGTGCGCCGCCAAGGATGCAATTTGCAGATCGTATTTGCCGGCAAGTTCAAGCAGCTCATTTGCATACTCCGCTGCGTCCTCCTCACTATCTGCTCGCCGCAGATCAAGCGCCCAGGTGCCGATTTCGACGGTATCGAAGTCTTTATCGGCATTCATTCGTTCAAAGAGCACTTCAAGCGCGCTCTTATCCCCGTCGGGCTCCACGTCACCGATCGGTTGCCCGGTGAAAAATCCGATTTGGTGGTGGGAGTTGCGGCCAGCAACGTGTTCTACAGTTTGTGTAAAGGCCATCGTTGTATCTCTCCAAGCTTACAGAAAAGAGCATTACGCCCTACCGAGGAGACGAAACGGCTCCGAGACGACATCCGTAGTCGAATCAAAAAATAGCCGTAACAAAGCATCTCAACAGCCGAGGAGACAGCACTCGCTACCACCTAGGCTGAAGAAATGACAAGGTCACGATTTTAGTAAACCTGTAGGTGCACGAAGTCTTCGCGCGCTGCAAAGAGTTGCGTCGCAACGAGGGAAAACTTCGCTTTCCGTCTACTCTCTTGAAAAGCAAAGATGATGCGAAGAGGAATTTCCAGATAAAGAACAGCGGTTTGGAATAGAACATAACAATCGACAAAAATACACTTCTCACCCGCCAATTGCGCACCTAATTAGTATCTCATAGCTTGACTTTACCCCTTTAACTAAGGGAAAAATCTTCTGTTCTGCCCCTATCAGGCCATAGTCGGCATAAACCCTCCTTATCCCAACTTCATCGAGTAGAAGCCTAATCTCCGTTTCCGCGCCTCTTTATATCTCTTGTGTGAGCCGCGTGGAGGCTGGAGGCAGCAAAACATTCTCACGGTTTTTTTTGGGCATCTGCATTGTTCGCAGGTGTCGAATGTCTCGGTGTCCTTGAAACCCCATTTCTCGTAGCACGGAGTGTATGACATGGTTGTTCCTTACATCGGTCACGGATCTGCTTCACCCGATTCCTTTTTCACGCACATGCATCGACAGGCGGCTCAGATGATTGGGCACCAGATGGTCGCGGGAATTTACAGTCGGGACGCCGAGAAGTCTGCCACGTATGGCGCAGATTTCGATTCCATCGGGGTTGAGACTCTTGAGCAAGCGCTTGCGGCTGCAAGTGGTGCCAAATATGGCTTGGTAAGCCTACCTAATGTGGGGCACTACCCCGCCGCAAAAGCGATGTTGGAGGCTGGTCTTCCCGTGCTTTGCGAAAAGCCGTTCACCATTACGCTTGCGCAAGCACTTGAGCTACAGGCTCTCGCAGCAGAGCGACGCATTCCCTTTGCGATAGCCTACACGTACCAGAACTTCTGGTCGTTCTCGATGGCAGCCAAGCTTTGCGCGCGTCGCGCGGATGGCTCTCCTGGCCTGCTCGGTGAAGTGACATCCTTTAACGGCGATTATTTCCAGGAGTGGCAACTCGAAGACCTCGGTATTGCGCAGGAATGGCGCCAAGATCCCGCTGTATCCGGGGACTTCAACTGCGCGGGTGACATTCTCACTCACGTTGAGCAGGTGGTGCGTTTCATCACCGGCGAAACGGTTGCAAGCCTTCTCGGATCGACGGGCATTAAGGGCCCCTCACTGATCAAAGCCGATGCAAGTGAGCGTGCCAAAGGGCGCCAGCTCGACGATGATGCAGTGGCGATGGCCACGCTCAGCAATGGTGCGGTTGGCGTGCTACACGCAAGCCAAGTCGCTGCGGGCAGACTGAACGGATGCCACTTCCGCATCATGTTTGAATACGGCATGGTAGAAGCCCATGTGGAAGATCCCGAGAACCTGTATCTGACGATTTACGGCGCGCCGACAATGCGACTCTCTCGTGGTCAGATATTTCTCTCAAGCGGCGCTCTTCAAGGACTGGTCAAACGAGATGAACAAGCATACGAGATGCCGCTGTTCAAATCTCTGGACCCCTTGACTGACGCGAGTGCAAGCATTGTGCTCGCACCACTACCACCTGGGGGGCACGTCGCAGGCTTTCTCACCGCTCTCTCAACAATGCACCATCGCTTCATGCGAGTGGTTGATGAATGGGAAGAAAGTGGAAAGACCACGGTACCGGAAGATTTTCACGGACTCGCCACCATCGACGACGGTGTGAAGGGAATGCAGTTCCTTGCAACACTGAAGCGAAGTATCGACGCAGGGACGCCGTTTACGGAACTTGTCACGGCAAGTTAGACGACGGCGTCGTCTGGGAGTAGGTTTTGGTAGGTTCGCGTGCTGCCATCCTGCTCCCAAACAGTCCTGCTCAGCACTTGCGCTAGAGTAAAGTGGAGATTTCCATTTTTTTCGTCAATCGGCTACTTTGCACGCTTGCTCACGGTCCTTAGCCATTACTATCGATTGTAGGATCTCTTAGGATCCAACACCTTACCTGCGTAGACGCGGTAGCTGCTCTTATTTTCTCATTTGAGAGCGCTTTCCTAGCAATGTTTTTTACCATGTCACTTATCTAAGCCGCATTCTTTACGAAACTTGGCATGCCGTCGAAACTGCGTCCTCGCATTTTCGACGGCATGCCTCTGTTCGTGCGAACAGGCTGTACCCTTAATCGTGAATACAGCTCTTTCGGGGATGCCAACTGGTGGTTGGACGTGCGTCCAACTTAGACGAAAGGTTTTAGAGATGCGCAATTCACAACTTACGATTTTGGTTGACCGTGGTACTTACCACATCAACGGGAACGCAGTCGCTGAAGGCGAAGATGTTAATTTCGCCGCCGGACGAGTGCAGCTTCAACAAGGCGAGGCGCCAGACAGTGTACGGGTGCTCTACTACCAAGGAGTGAGCAGTACTCCAACTGCTGAATCCCTTATCGAACGAAGCGGCGAATATCACTTCAGCGTAGAAGAGGGCGCAGTCTGGTTTCGTGAACGCCACGCCAGACTGCTCCGCTTACTTGAGATCCTCAACATCCCTGCCTCGATTTTGCGTCAGAATCAACAGATGCAGAAACTCATCGATGCAAAAAAGTTAGAGATGTGGGACTGGCCGAGACAGCCTCAGGCGGAAGTGCCGAATCTTCGGGCCTACTTCCACAGAGGTACGTCGCGCCCGATGATTGATCACCTGTTTATCACCTACGCAGTGACCGAGGAAGATTTGGCGAGATTCCTCACCGGACTCCTCTTCGGCGCAGCCGTTGGGGTAGACTTCTTCGATGCACTCGAAGAGGGTGGAGAGAAGGCACACACCTGGGTCAAAGAAAACTTGGTCCTTGAAGTGCCCCACTCGCACTACGGCACTCCTGAATCTCGTCGGACGTATTTGTTGGTCTCGGATCGACACGATCCACACCACTCTATCCACGAATCCGTCCTTCGGCCGACAGGTACTGAAAAGACCTGGCAGCACGCTCGCCTTTTGCTCGAGCTTGCGGAGCGTCATGGCTATCGAAACGTCATCGAAGGCAATGTCCTCGACATGTTGGGGGAAAAGCCCCACGACGCAGCCGAGCAACTTGCCTACTTTGAAGCGTGGGAAGACCCACAGAAAGCAGCGGAGCTAATCAATCGACTGACCTCTGTGGTCGCAGTGGATCGACGAGGCAAAACAATTCCGCACTTTCTGTTCTACCAACCTCGGCTGCTGGCGTACGCGGATGAGTCTACGGAACGCGAACTTCTCCCCGCGAAGCTTGGCATCCCCACCACCGCAGCTTCTCTCATCCGATATGGAAGCGGTGAGTACGTGGGGCCCTTGTTCAAAAGGCATGGACAAGCCTTGGTCGACTTATTGGCTGCGATGATTCCGCATACTCGACGCATCAGCGCGCCGAGAATGTGGCGGAAGTATGAGAGCATGCGTCCGGTCTCTGGCGTAGTCTATGGACGCTACTCTTATCAGGACCCCGATCGGCATCAGAATGTCACGGTTGACGAAGGAGTACGTCCTCTTGCAGAAATGTGCGAACTACCTGCGAGCGCCTTGCGAGGACATGCAACTTGCCTGACCTCAGCTGAGAAGACCGAGCTTGCCGATGACGCATTTTTCGCTGCTTTCATTTCTGACGCTACTCGGGCACACGTGCTCACCGGTAGCGAAGAGGCTGCGAGAAACGCCGTGTTGTGGCTACCAGACGGTCGCACCCTGCCTTACCTGGCCGTGATTAAGCAAAAGACCAGAGAGACGACGTTTCATCGCGTAGAACACGACGTCGATCTATGGGCATTCACGGTGACCCGGGATGGAGACGCCCTAATCGTCAACCCCTACACTCCTCCGCAAGAGTATGGAATCTACTACAGCAGTTACTCGGGCTTCCACGTCTATGACGTGGTCTCACGCGAGATGATGACGCTGGCACACGCATCGTAGTTCGAACCGCACACCGAGCAGTGGCACTCCCACTGCTCGGTGTCTTTTACTAGGAAAGCGCTTCATTCCACATCGTGCAGCTGTCCCACCGCTCAAATCGTGCGAC
>CAYGNZ010000214.1:0-6184 GCA_964351345.1 uncultured Bdellovibrionales bacterium
CGCGCTCATCTCTATGTTGGGGTTGACCTCGCCGCATCACCGCAACAACTTCGATTAAACGAGAAGTAGAATGGCTGCCGCGGAAGTATCAAAGAAACAGCAAGAAAAACGTCGTCCCCGGAAGTCTCTCGGACGAGCATTTGATACTGTCGGACCAGTAAGCCCAGGAACAAAACTGCCGTACATCGGAATATTTTCGCTGTTTATCATTCTCCTCGTTTCTATCGCTATCGCCTTTGTCCTTCAGTCCGAGATGCCAGACATTGAGGCTGAGCGGACCTTAACCAGCAATCTCGGTTTTTTCCTTTTGATTAATCTCAATATCATCGTGGTCATGATTTTGGGATTCCTCGTGGCAAAGAACGTTCTCAAACTCGTTCTTGATCGACGTAGAAACATCCTCGGGGCGAAGTTGCGTTCACGCCTCGTTGCGGCCTTTGTCGGACTCTCGATGATTCCCACGATTCTACTCTTCCTCGTTGCCAAGGGCATGCTTGAGCGTGGTCTTCAGGAGTGGTTTTCTCCTCAAATTGTTGCTGCAGTAGATGGTGCTCTCGGCGTTGCACGATCAACCTATGACGTCTCCGAAGCACAAGTCTACCGACAAGTCCGTCATCTTGGTGGCAGTTTTCTTGAACTCTCTCCCTATCTCGTTGCACCGACAACTCTTCGGCAGTCTCTTGAATCAGAGGAGACACAGAGGCTTCTGCGGCAATACCTCGACGAGAAGCGCAAAGAGTATGGTGTGTTCAGTCTACAAATTATCGACGAGCGTGGACATGTCGTTCTCTCCTCAGACAGCTTAGAATTACGCAACAAGGTTGTGGAGCTGCCGAGCCCAAATCGAGCGAACGTCCGCAGAGCGCTGGATGGTTCCGTGCTTGTCGTTCCCGAACAGTCGATCAATGGAGAGTTTCTTCGGGGCTACGGTCCGCTTCAGTACTCTTTCCATGAAGCGATTGAAGGAAGTGCTGGAGTCCTCAGCAGCCTGGGTGGCTTTCGCAGCCCACCGCGCCACGAGATGCAGGATCAATCCAGTACCTACGTGCTGCTGGTCACGCAGTGGATTCCCCCCAGCCTTAGTTCCGCTCTCGGCACCGTGGTCAATGCTCACGACGATTACAAAGAGCTCAAGTCATATCGGCGTCCGATTGCATCGAGCTATTTTCTCACACTCGTGGTCGTCACCCTGCTTATCATCTTTGGTGCGGTCTGGGTTGGATTTTACCTCGCGCGAGATCTTTCCGTTCCTATCGGCATGCTCGCGGAAGGAACACAGCAGGTCGCACATGGAAATCTCGATCACCGTATACCAGAAGTTGGTGATGATGAACTTAGTGTCCTTGTTCGATCATTTAATACGATGACTGAGGACCTGAAGGAGAAAACGGGAGAACTCGACCGTCGTCGCCAGTATATCGAAACAATCCTTGAGAGCGTGGGGGTAGGCGTGATCTCACTTGACCCGCATGCTTCTGTCACCACGTTAAATCGTGCCGCAGCCGAAATGCTCGCCCTGGATTCTGTTGAAGAGCAGCTTCCGCGGCCATTAGGAAGTTTCCTCCCCAGCTCTGCGACTTTCGAAATCGATCGACTTCTCGAACAACTCCACAAATCCCCTGAGGGATTCATCACCGCAAACATCATGCTCGAACGTGGTTCCGAGGCGAAACATCTGCAAGTCTCCCTCACCAAGCTCGTTGATTCGCGAGGCGGAGAAATTGGCTCCGTGATGCTCCTTGATGATGTCACCGAATTGATAAGCGCTCAGCGCATGGCCGCGTGGCGTGAGGTTGCGCGAAGAATCGCTCACGAAATTAAAAACCCGCTTACACCAATACAGCTAAGTGCTGAGCGGATGCAGAGAAAATTTGCGGCGCAGAACTCCGATGAGAAAAAATCTGACTTAAGCAAAAGCGAATCTGAATTTATCGGAGAGTCTACCGAGACAATTATTAACCAGGTGGAAAACTTACGTCGTTTGGTTAATGAATTTTCTCGCTTCGCCCGTATGCCGAAATCTGACCCCCGACCGGCCGAGATAAACCAAGTTGTTCGAGAAACCACGGCGATGTATCGGGATGCACACCCGAATATTAATTTTTGCATGACGCTTGATCCGAAAACCCCGCGCTTTTCACTCGACCGCGAGCAAATAGGGCGAGTGCTGATCAACCTTATCGACAACGGCATTGCCTCTATTCGCGCCTATTCTCTCCTTCATAGTGAGAACCTGAGTGCCGCAAAGAGGGCATTTCGCTCAGTAGGCTCTTTGCTCCAGCCTACTACCTCTTCCGCGGTAGAACATATCGGGGAGATTAGCATTGAAAGCGTGTTCCATCCCGAGCTTGAGATCGTCACACTCGTGGTATCAGATACCGGAACGGGAATTCCCGATGCGGACAAACCCAAACTGTTTGAACCCTACTTTTCGACAAAAGGAGGAGGCACCGGCCTGGGACTCACCATTGTGGGAGCAATCGTTGCGGACCATCACGGTTATATTCGGGTGAAAGACGGTGAAACCCATGGGGCGAAGTTTATTATTGAGCTGCCGGTAAATGCTGCGGCAAGTCAGCAGACAAGCAATGCGCCCAAAGTCGCCAACAATAGAACCTAACGTAGTAGTCACGAAAAGAGGAGAGATGAAGAAAGAGGATATCGATACAAGCTGGACGTTTACCAACACGGTTACCCTGCCTGATTTTATTCGCAAGAATGAGCTACGCGTAGGTGCATCGGGAAACCTCTCCTCGGTCATCCTTCGTATCGCACTTGCTACGAAAATCGTCTCTCGCGGAGTAAATAGGGCAGGTCTTGCCTCTATGATGGGCTTGGCAGGGGAGACCAATGTCCAAGGAGAAGAACAGGCGAAGCTCGATATTTTCGCTGATAAGGTTTTCTCCAGCACCTTAGGACGTTCCGGCTACTTCTTATCAATGGTGTCTGAGGAGCGAGAGGAGTTGTGGCCCGCAAAAAAAGGGTCAGAAACGTCACACTACGTTATCGCCTTTGACCCCGTGGATGGTTCCTCAAACATTGATGTCAACGTTTCGATTGGCACCGTCTGGGGCATTTATCGCCGGAAAAGCGATGGGGCCGACGTGGACCCAAATGATACCTCCGACTTTCTTCAGCCTGGGAAAAATCAAGTCGCTGCGGGTTACACCATTTACGGCTCAAGCACGATGTTTGTCTATTCCACCGGACACGGGACCCACGGTTTTACTCTTGATCCTACCATTGGAGAGTTCATCCTTACCAATCCTCTGATGGAGGTGCCGAAAGAAGGGAAAATGTATAGCTGCAACGAAGGGAACTACCACGGGTGGTCGGAGGGTGTCCGACAGTACGTGGACATGCTCAAAGACCCGAAGAAGAACCCGAGCGGAAAAGCCTTTTCTCAGCGCTACGTAGGCTCTCTCGTTGCTGATTTTCATCGCACGGTGCTCAAGGGTGGCATCTTTATGTATCCAGGAGATACGAAGAATCCTCATGGCAAACTGCGATTGCTCTATGAGTGTGCCCCGATGGCATTCCTCGCAGAGAACGCCGGTGGTCGTGCCTCCAACGGCTATTCAGCAATTACGGACTTAGTTCCTGAAGACATTCACGCGCGGACTCCCTTATTCTTTGGCTCTGAAAAAATGGTACAAGAGTTGGAGCGCTATATTCAAAAATATGACTCGAAGAAATAGAGTTAGAGAAGGAGTGTGATTCCAGACTATTCGTCTTTCTCAGAAGGGGAGTGCTCGCCCTGTTTTTCCTCGCTGCGGTAGAATTGGTGTCGCTTTAGTAAAGTGAATATTGTAATCGCGATTACCAAGACAACGATGTAAATCTGAAACCACCACAAGCCAGAATACTGCTCCGCCGGAAAGGCCTCCTTCAAGAGATAGAGCACAAACATTACCACCGCCCAGGCGGGTCCGAGGTATGGCTCGCTCTCCTCCGAGAAGTCATCCTCAGCAGTGGATACAAGCTCCTGCTCTGCTTCGAGACTCACCTCGTCTTTCGTATCATTCTTGTCGGAATCACTCATTCACATACACTCGGATAGAATCTAAGAGCGCTCTCTGAAGTCATGATGTGCTTTTGAGAAGGGCGGCCTTAGAAGCCTTTGTGAGACTTTACCATTTCGTATGCGTCCTGAATATCTCTCATCTTCTCGTTGGCGAATTTGAGAAATTCCTCTGGAAGGTCCTTGGAAACTATCTTATCGGGATGATAGGTCGCAACAAGCGTGCGGTATTTTTTCTTAATTTCAGACACCGGTGCTTCCTTCTCGCAGCCGAGTAGAGCGTAGGACTTATCGATATCTTTCACCAAACCTTCCACATCAAGGTAATTACTGCGAAGTTGTTCGTAACGGGTCTCTTCGATGCCGAATACCGATGCGGCTGCTCGTAGCAATCGTCGTTCTTCCTCTTTGATCGCTCCATCTGCTGACGCGACATTCATCAGTAGCTGTAGGGTTCCCTCTAACATCTCGGGATGTTCATGGTACAGCTCGATGTATTTTGCCGCGCTCGACTGAAAGGGAACTTTTGAGTTTCTCGCGGCACGAAAATAGTTAATTGCCTTTTTGCGATCTGACTTCGATAGCTTCAGGCGGTCTTTGATAATCGCATCAACCTCTTTCACTTCAGCCGCAACTATCGCGCCATCAGAGGCACAAAGAACACCCAGCATGTGAAATAAGCTAGAGAGGAAATGTTCGTTAAACTGTTTCCGTGCCTCTCGCTCGTAGTGGCGTTTCGCGCGAAACTGCCCCAGCTTGACCATGATAAGGATATCGAGGAAATGACCAGCAATCACACCGACCAGGAGGCCCCCCAGCGGACTCTCGCCGAGAAATCGACTCAGGGGGAGCCCAAGAAGAGCTAGTATTATTTTTCCGAGCACCATGCTTGCCACGCTTCTTAATCGAGGAGTCTGACCACCGGCAGTACAACAGCGAATTGTTTGACGAATCTCAGCTTTTAGAATAATCGTTCTAAAAAGACGTACGGGATCGCCTCTCTTAGGAGTTATTGTGTGTTACGGCGATCACGTCGCCCAAACTTTCTATGAATTCTCTCTTTTGGCGCCGCATATGTATCGTTTCAGCCTAATTTGCCTCAGCGTGCTCAGTTTTTCCCTTGTTCTTGCCTGCTCCAGTTCCGGTAGTTCGGAGGCAAATGGAGATCTGAGAAGCTGCACTGCAAGCGATCTCTCTCAGTGCCTCAGCAACGAATATTGCCGCTTTCCGGACGGAACCTGTGGGGCATTGGATGAAACGGGACGTTGTGAGGCGGTTGCTGAGATTTGTACGCAAGAGGTTCGACCTACCTGCGGCTGCGATGGCATCACCTACTCAAATCCTTGTCAGGTAATCAGCGCTGGCCAATCAATTGTTGCGTACCAAAGTTGTGAAGTCCTCGCCCAAGCGCCGGGTCGAGTGTGTGGCGCGAATGAGGCAATCGCTTGTCGTGCCGATTCGTTCTGTAACTTTCTCGACTTTAGTTGCGGCACGAATGCCTCAATTGGCCTCTGCACTCAATTTCGCTTGGACTGTAACATCGCAGCCGATCAGGTTTGTGGTTGCGACGGCAACACCTACCAGAACACCTGCTTTGCCCAAGCCGCAGGCAGCTCGGTCGCATTCGAGTCTGCCTGTAACTAAACACCATTCTGAATTGATGCTGAGGCGGGTGGTCCGCCTAGCGAGAATAGGTGTAGACCCCTCGGCCTACTTTCTTACCGTACCATCCCGCTTCCACGTATTTTATCATTAGTGGACAAGGACGGTATTTGTCCTCACCAAGTTCATCGTGAAAGATACGACAAATCGCAAGACAGGTGTCGAGACCAACAAAATCTGCAAGCGCCAGCGGGCCCATCGGTTGATTGGTACCAAGCTTCATCGCCTCGTCAATTTCCTCAGGAGTGGCAATACCCTCCATCAGCACAAAAAAGGCCTCGTTTATCATCGGCACTAAAATACGATTGACGATAAAACCCGGGTAGTCTCGTCGCGCCGTCACTGCCGTTTTTTCCAGCTTTTCAATCGCCGCAAGAGAACGCTTATACACTTTGTCCGACGTTTGCAGTCCTCGAATAACCTCGACAAGCTTCATGACGGGGACAGGGTTCATGAAGTGTAAGCCAATGACTCGTTCGGGGTGTTTCGTTGCCGCGGCTA
>CAYGNZ010000215.1:0-6178 GCA_964351345.1 uncultured Bdellovibrionales bacterium
CCCTCCTGGCGTGGGGGCCAGGGTCGCTCGTTAATAGGAGCGATAAATTACCTGTCCTCGGTAGGAGTGAATGCGATGTATTTTTTGACGATGAATGTTGCCGGAGATGGCAATGACGTTTGGCCGTGGACAAGCCCTTCCGAGAGGTTCCGATTCGATGTCAGTAAACTCGATCAATGGGAGATCGTGTTTTCTCACATGATCAAACGCGGTATTTTACCCCATATTGTCACGCAAGAGACTGAAAATGATCAGCTCCTTGATGGCGGCTCCCTTGGACGGACACGAAAACTTTACTACCGAGAGCTTGTGGCGCGATTTGCTCATCATCCCGCGCTCGTTTGGAATCTCGGTGAGGAGAATACCAATACGAGCAATCAAGTCGAAAGCTTTGCGAGCTATATTCGTCGACTAGACCCCTATCAGCATCCGATAGTCATCCACACCTATCCTCAAGACAAAGATGAAGTGTATCGCCCACTCCTGGGCCACTCCGATCTGGATGGTGCAAGCCTCCAAGTCGCGGACGCTGCCACAATTAAAAGGTGGATTCGTCTCTCTGAACAGGCAGGACACCCTTGGGTGGTCACCTACGACGAACAGGCCCCAGCAGATGAAGGCGTTCCTCCCGACTCGGTAAGTCCGACTCAAGACAAAACTCGAAAAGACGTGCTTTGGACTTCTTTGATGTCGGGCGCAGCGGGAGTAGAGTATTATTTTGGCTATAATTTCCCCAACAACGATCTTACGCTTGAAGACTTCCGCTCACGGGACACCATTTGGCGGCAAAGTAAGCTTGCAATTGATTTCTTCCAATCAAACGTGCCGTATGCCTCAATGTCTGATTGCGATTCTCGTTTAAGGAACAGTTCCGCGCTCTGCCTAGAAAAACCAAATGAGATGATACTTCTCTACTTCAAAGACGCGCGAAACGCCGCCGTGGACTTGGGAAATTCAAGTGCGCAGTATGCAGTCGCTTGGTTCAATCCTCGAACTGGTGGCGCACTCCAAATTGGATCGAAGGCAAATGTGAGAGGCCCTGGTCAGGAAAATCTCGGCTCCCCTCCTTCGGAGCAGAATCAGGATTGGGTGCTTGTATTAAACCGCTAAGCTCACTGTGAGCGCGAAGAGAATCTGTAGGCGGAACCACTTCATTAGCATGAGCTACGACATATCCCTCCTCTGCCGCTCTGCTAGAGTGATCGACACTATGAATCGGTCTCTTTGGAGGATACTTCCATGCGCACAGGATTACTCGGCACCGTTCTAATCATCTTACTCGTAGCCTATCTCCTTCAAAACGTATACGTCGGTGGCCTCGGAGGACTCGTGCTGCTGATTGTTCTTGTCATGCTACTGACGGGTCGATTGTAAAAGCCGAACCAATACATCCTTAATTCGCTCCTTTTTAACGCTATGACCTAGCTCAGCGAGAGCGAAAGCGGGGTGATCTCAAACATAACATTTTCCTACGAGATGAATTAGCGTGAACAGACTTCAGGGTCCGTGCACATTGGGCCAAGTGTTGAGTACGTTTGAGAAGTTATTTATTACGATTTTATGGAGGCGCGCCTTACGATGGTTTCAAAAAGAAACAGTAAATTTTTTCCAGTATTATTCACCTCCTCGATGCTTCTTACCGGCGCATCAACAGCTTTTGCAGACGTAGACTCTGCGGAAATGCAAGACGCCAAAGATAAGGTAGAAGCGAGCGAGAAGTCGGCAAGTAAGTACATGTCAAACACTTGGCTTGAGGCAAAACTCGCAACCACCTATGCACTCAATTCGAACTTGAGTGTGTTCGACATCGAAACGGAGGTCCGTGACGGAACCGCCTACATCAGCGGACTCGTCTCAAGTGAAGTTGAGAAAGAACTAGCTGAGGAAGTCGCCAAATCCGTTGAAGGAATTAAGGACGTCGAGAACTCTATCGCTGTTGAAAAAACTTCGATGAAGAAGATGGCGTCGAAAGAGAGAAGCTTTCGCGATAAGATAGCGGACCTCAGCACCACTGCCACAGTAAAAACTAAACTGCTCGCTGAATCTGAAGTAGCGGGGCTCGATATTGACGTGGACACGAAAGCAGGTGAGGTAACCCTGACTGGCACCGCCAGCTCAGAAGCCGAAAAGGACCTCGCTGGAACTTTGGCGAAAAACACCGATGGTGTCCTTAGCGTTGAGAATGACATCACCGTAAAACCCGCAAAGCAGAGCTAGAATTATTCTAAATCTGGCCACCCAAGAGGCCGCCACCCAGGAAGTCACTGCGGTGGCCAGATTTTACCCTTCCTCCCAGTAGTTTCCAGCTTCGAGGCATTTGTACAATCCTCCCCCGATTCGGTGGCAGTCCCAGGACCCGCCGCGATTCTCTGTTTTGCCAAGCGTCTGAAATCACTTTACAACTAAATACTGGTGATCTCCTGCTCAAGACGCGGGATATTACGTTGTTGTCAGATTTCAGGAGACGAGCAAGCTCTGCGCTTCTCAACCTATTGACCTAATGATCGTTTTCTCAATGCTAGGAGCGTACGTGAACATTACTAGGACTCCCCTCTTTTTTGCGCTCTTCCTTGCGCTTGGTTTTGAATTGCTGCCCATTTCCTATGGCTATGCACAAGCTGATTCAGAGAAGAGCAAGCTTCCTCAAGTCTTTGTTGCCCGTGCTGCGCGCAAAACTTTTGTGGACAAGATCGAAGCGCTGGGGACTCTCCGGGCAAAGGAATCGGTGGAGCTTACCGCGACCGTCACTGAGATTATTTCAGCGATTCATTTTGAAGATGGACAGCGTGTGGACGCTGGCTATGTCTTAGCCGAAATGACCAACACCGAGGAGCACGCCATGCTCTCTGAGGCGCGCTCGCAGCTTGCGGAAGCCAAAAGTCAGTATCAGCGTTTACAACCCCTACTTGCAGAGGGCGCTGCCTCCGCCTCGGTCGTTGATGCAAGAAAGAACGAGTTCGAAACGGCTAAAGCACGAAAACAAGCCATCCAATCGCGAATGAGTGATCGTTTAATTGCAGCTCCGTTCAGCGGAATTGTTGGTCTACGTAATATTAGCGTTGGTGCCTTGGTTGAGCCTGGAGATCTGATCACCACTTTGGATGATGATTCAGAAATGAAGCTCGACTTTACTGTTCCCTCAACCTTGCTAAAAGATATCAAAATTGGGCTCCCGATAGAGGCGAGTGCACCGGGACTCGCGAAAGAGAAAGTCACCGGTACGGTGGTGAGTATCGGTAGTCGAGTAGATCCGGTTACGCGTTCCGTTACCGTACGGGCTATCCTGCCCAATCCTGATCTAGTGCTCAAACCAGGCTTACTCATGACCGTGTATCTCTCGAGCAACGAACGAGAGACCTTGGTTATCCCTGAAGAAGCGCTCGTACCGAAGGGGGAAACAAGCTCTGTGTTTGTCGTGGCAGAGAACGACGGCCTAGACACCCTTGAAAAAAGAGACGTGGAGATCGGCGCGCGCCGAAGCGGAGAGGTTGAGATACTTTCTGGTCTCACAGCGGGAGAGCGAGTAGTGACCCACGGGACTCTCACTGCTCGGGCAGGACAAGGCGTAGAAGTCAGGGCCGAAGAGAAAAATGACGAGCCACTAGCCGAGCTTCTCTCCAGTAAGGAGCAAACATCTAAATAATGTTTATCTCCGATATTTCAGTTACCCGACCAGTTTTTGCCTCAGTCCTCTCGCTACTGCTGATTGCATTCGGCCTTGTCGCCTTCGAACGCCTCGCACTTCGGGAGTATCCTGATATTGATCCGGCCGTGGTCTCGATTGAGACAAATTATCCTGGAGCTGCAGCAAATGTCGTCGAGACACGAATCACTGAACTCATCGAAGAACGTATCGCAGGTGTTGAGGGAATTCGCTACATCGAGTCCAAAAGTCAGGACGGGCGTTCTGATATATCGATTGAGTTCGGAGTCAATAAAGACGTCGATTCCGCCGCAAACGATATTCGCGATCGCGTATCGGGAATCCTTGATGACTTACCCGACGAGGCCGATCCGCCTGAAATTCAGAAAGTAAATACGAATGAAGACGTGATCATGTGGCTTAATCTTGCCGGCGAGGGAATGAGTCTTCCTGAGCTGACTGATTATGCTGAGCGATATCTGGTTGACCGATTTTCTGTGCTCGATGGGGTCGCTCGCGTGCGCGTTGGTGGTGGACAGCGGTATGCGATGAGGATTTGGTTAGATCGACTCGCCCTTGCCGCCCGAGGACTGAGTGTCGCGGATGTCGAGGCGGCATTACGCTCAGAGAACGTTGAGCTTCCCGCAGGAAGCATCGAGTCGCTTGAACGTCAGTTTACCGTACGAGTCAAACGCGCGTTTAGTACACCATCTGATTTCGCAAATTTGGTTTTGAAGCGTGGTGAGGACGGCTACCTTGTTCGCATTGGAGATGTGGGAAGAGTAGAACGAGGAACTGAGGAGGACCGTTTGTTTCTGCGAGGCAACGGGGTTTCCATGGTCGGTATCGGCATCATCAAGCAGTCCACCGCGAACACCGTGGCAGTAGCAAGAGCCGCACAAGAGCAAATGCTTCGCGTGAACGAGGGCCTACCAGAAGGGCTTGAGCTTAAACAGAGTTTTGATAGTTCGGT
Source organism: uncultured Bdellovibrionales bacterium (assembly GCA_964351345.1). Lineage (GTDB taxonomy): Bacteria > Bdellovibrionota_C > UBA2361 > SZUA-149 > SZUA-149 > SZUA-149. The sequence goes on from CAYGNZ010000215.1 coordinate 4,617, forward strand.
TTTTGTCGAGGGCGCGATCCTTGAAGTATATTCCACGCTCGGAATCGCGATTCTGCTAGTAATGCTGGTCATCTTTCTTTTCCTCGGAAATCTCAGGGCAACTCTTGTGCCCGCGGTGACGGTCCCCGTCTCGATTATCGCTACCTTCATTATACTTTCGTGGCTCGATTTTTCCGTGAACCTACTCACCCTACTGGCCTTGGTGCTTGCAATCGGAATGATTGTCGATGACGCAATTGTGGTATTGGAGAATATCTATCGCCGCATGTCTGAAAAGAACGAAACTCCTCTCGTGGCTGCCTTTTACGGAACGCGGGAAGTTGGTTTTGCGGTTATCGCAACCACCTTGGTGTTGGTGTCCGTGTTTGTTCCGATTGCATTTCTTGAGGGAGATATCGGACGCCTATTCTCGGAATTCGCGCTCACCATGGCCGCCGCGGTGTCTTTTTCCAGCTTAATTGCGCTGACTCTGTCACCGATGATTGCGTCCAAAATTTTGCGGCTCACTCAGAACACTTCAAAAGCAAGCTCGGTCGTCGACAATCTAGTCACACGCAGTAGAACGGCGTATCGCCGCGGACTGGTCTGGTCAATTTCTCACAGTCGCTTGGTTGTGGGCGCGTTTCTTCTTCTCATCCCACTTACCTATCTCCTGTTTTTCCTCACCCCAAGTGAGTATACCCCCAAAGAGGACCGAGGAACGTTTTACGTCATCGTAAATGGCCCAGAGGGCGCGACCTTTGACTACATCAACGAATACATGACCGAAATAGAAAATCGTTTGATGTCCTACGTGGAGAAAGACGAGATCAGTCGTCTTTTAGTTCGAGCGCCGAGAAGCTTCGGGGCAACGGAGAGCTTCAACAGTGGTATTGTGATTTGTGTGCTTAATGACTGGGCAAATAGACGATCGGCCTGGGTCATTATGGATGAAATTAGAGCGAGCCTAACCGACCTTCCCGGGGTTCGCGCCTTCCCGACCATGCGACAGGGATTTGGAAGTCGGATTTCAAAACCTGTGCAGTTTGTCCTTGGCGGCGGCACCTACGAGCAACTCGCAGAATGGAGAGATATTATCGACGCGAAGCTCAACGAGAACAACCCAGGTCTTGTAGGGATGGATTGGGATTATAAGGAAACCAAACCACAAATTGAGGTTGATATCGATTATTTGCGCGCGGCAGAGTTAGGAGTAAGTGTCAGTGACATTGGTCGCACCCTTGAGACCATGCTCGGCTCTCGTCGAGTGACCACCTTTATCGACCAGGGCGAAGAATATGATGTGATACTTGAAGGAGAACGCGAGTCGCAGCGAACTCCAATCGACTTGCAAAACATCTACGTGCGCTCTCAACGTAGTGACCAATTAATTCCTCTCTCAAATTTGGTTCGGCTAAAAGAGTTTGCTGATTCAGGGGAGCTCAACCGCTACAACCGCGTGAGAGCTATCACCTTAGAGGCAAACCTTGATGATACTTTATCGCTGGGCGAAGCGCTGACCTATCTAGAGGAGCTCGTTCGTGAAAATCTGCCCAGTAGTGCGATCATCGATTACAAAGGGC
>CAYGNZ010000216.1:0-6139 GCA_964351345.1 uncultured Bdellovibrionales bacterium
CTCGCTCGGCAGGGTCTTCAATAAGCTGACGAAACCGCGATTCTAGCTGTTCTTCGTCGCGTACCACTTGCCAGGGGATCTCTTCGGTTCCGGTAAATTTTTGAATGTGGCTGATACACCAGGGGTCAAGGCCGGCGAAAGTTGGAATGCCGTGGGCGAGAGACTCAAGTGAGGAGATTCCAAACCAACCGTTCATATGGTCGAATACCAGATGGGCACCACGCTTTCGCTTTAAACATCCACGGTATGTCATTCCTTCAAGAATTTCAGAATGAACATTAGGATACTCATCTTCAAGCCGAGCACAAACACGCTGAAATTCGGCCGTATGCTTATGCCACTTACGAGTGGGTGCCTGGACAATTCTGATATCATCCTGAGCACTGAGGTGATCCGCACGGGGGAGGAAATCTAAACTTCTGAGGGGAACCAAGTTTGGTTGCCAGGTCGCAGCGGGGAGAAGCTGTAGTAAATCCGGAGTGGAGACAATCGCCCGCTTCCCCGTGGATTTATACATTTCATTATATTTCTCGGCGAGAGCGAGAAAAATCTGATGATCGTAGGTGCCATGGTGATGGTAGAGAAGTTTTTTACCCGCGATAAAGTTTCTAATCTCAAGCGGGCCAAGCTGATGATTTTCATCCATCAGCATGTGGAAATGAAAGATATCGGAGGTTTTCAACAAATGTTCAACTTCACTGAAATCTTCATTTAGGCGTGGCAGCTCGATATCGTATTCATAGTCCATGGAATACACCGTGCGCATACTAATCACTCGCGCCGTATGCTCCGAATACCGATTGATTGCATTTGCAAAGGCAACCATCATTCCGGCTGGATCATTTTGTCCGATCATCAAAATCTGCATTGCTGTCCTCCCTGGGGATTGCGCCCCCCTGCTCGCTGAGTCAATTCAGCTAGAACTGAACCTGAGTCGCTCTATGAGAGCCAATCTAGGACCATAGCACATTTGACCTTGGGAAAAAGCCCGTAAGACTCTAGAATCGCAGCATTAAAAAAAAGCGAACCATCTCAGTTCCTTCTGGTCTAAGGGAGTGAACTGAGACGATTTCGTATGAGAATGGAAGTAGCCGCGCTCGTGGAGCCTAAATACTGCGAAAGAGAAATAATACGGCGCGTGCTTGCCGGGGCGAAAGATGAGTTTCGTGTACTTGTCCTTGCCCACCAATCGCGAGTGTTTGCTCTCATCATGCGGCAAGTTGCCAATCAGGCAATTGCGAATGAGCTTACCCAAGAGGTCTTCCTCAAAGCGTATCGAAATCTGCACCGTTTTCGTTTTGAGGCGCAGTTTTCCACCTGGCTTATCCGAATCGCTCTCAACGTTTGTACTACGTATTTTTCATCGAAGCGTTTTAAGCAGGCAAAGAGCACCATGAGTTTTGAGGAAATAGAAATTCCAAGTGAGTCAGAGAGCTACGGCGTTGGCGCGGTAATCGACCGCGAGACACTCAAGCGCGTACGTTCCGCCCTCCTTACCTTGAGTCCCAAACTTCGAGAGACAATAATTCTATGCGGCTTTGAAGAGCGTACCTATGAGGAGGCAGCGCAGATACTAGAGATTCCAGTCGGCACGGTTCGCTCTCGGCTAAATAAGGCGAGAAACCTGCTCCGAAAGAAAGTCTTTGAGGCTTAGCATTATGGATAGAGAAAAACAGTTTTTAGATTTCTTGGAAGGTAAGCTCTCTGCCAAAGAAAAGCAGAAGTTCTTATCTGCATTAGAAAACGATCAGGCGTTGGCGACAGCGTTTGAGCAGTACCAACAATTAGCATCAATTGAAGGTTTTATCGCGCAGGAGCAACATACGGTTGCTCCTACGACTTCGGTTAACATTATGGAGCGCATTGATGCTCTGGAGACAAAGAGGAGTAGTATGATGTTTGAGAAACTTCTTTCTAAACGGTTTTTATTTCCTTCAGCAGCCTTAGTGACGGCTTGTGTAACCTTTATGGTTGCTAGTGAGACTGCAAAGGATAGTTCTTATCAAGTCACTTCTGGGCCGCTCATTGTCGAGCCAATGGATGATGAAGCTGCGATATCGAGCGAATCTGACAAGGTGCATCGCACGGAAGCAATTCCGCAAGCTGCTCGGCCAGAGGAGATTCGCGAGTTGCCGCAAGAAATAAAAACAAAAACAGGCGGTGAGAAAGCCAATCACGCAACGGTTGCCGAACCATTAGCAGATGCATCTTCGCAAGATGGAGACAGCTCGAGCCGAGATCTTATCGGAGAATTTAAACAGATTGAGAAAGCGGTGAAAGCAAATCCCGCAAAAATTCCGGCCCCACCAAAAGGGGAAGAGTGGAATAGTTTAGGGTCTACTGAGTCACTACCTGTCGTGAAAGGTCAAACCTTAATGGTTCACAGCAGTGGACTTGCGTCGAATAGTTCGGTCGCAAAGAAAAGGAAGCCGGGTTCTGCAACTGTCGCGGTTGAATCAGAGAATTCTCAGGGAACTCGGTATCAAGATCTGCGAGCACATTCTCGTGGTAATGCTGAGGGACGCGCGAAAGAACTAGCCGTACGGCAGGATTCGTTTCGAGGCGCTCGGGCGCCTAGTTTCGACGACCTCGCTCAGCCAACTCATCTCAGCAGAAGAATTATTGCGCCGATCCCGCCAGCGAATCCGTATGCAGGTGAGGTGTATGGAGTCTATCAGGAGAACCCGCGCCTTGCCGTGGCCGATCAACCGCTTTCGACTTTCAGTATTGACGTTGATACCGGAAGCTTTACCAATCTTCGCCGCTACCTCAGCATGGGACAACTTCCGCCGAAGGACTCTGTGCGCATTGAGGAGTTAGTGAATTACTTCGACTATCAATATCCTTCACAGGGAGATAAGCCATTTACGGTTTCCTATGAGATTGCACCATCACCTCTTGAAACAGAACGATTCTTGATGAAGGTAGGCGTGCAGGCGAAACAAGTCGAACTCAACAGCGAACTCGGCTGGAATTTAGTATTTCTTGTCGACGTCTCCGGTTCAATGAATAGCCCAAACAAGCTGCCACTGCTTAAGCGCTCGCTCTCGGTGCTTGTCGATAAAATGCGGCCAGTTGATAGAGTTGCAATTGTCACTTACGCAAACAGTGCCAATGTGCTCCTTGGTTCGACCACGGGAGCGAATAAGGAACAAATTCGTCAGGTGATCCAGAGCCTTCGTCCTGGTGGTGGTACGAATGGTAGTGGAGGGATTGATCTTGCTTACAGTATCGCAGAGCAGAACAAGATCGCAGGCTCTGTGAATCGGGTGATTCTCGCTACCGATGGTGACTTTAATGTCGGCACGTATTCTTTTGATGGCCTAATGAACCTGATTGAGAATAAGCGAAAGAATGGAGTGAGTCTTACCAGTCTCGGATTCGGGGTGGGTAATCTACAGGAGAAAAACCTGGAGCAACTTGCAGACCGTGGAAACGGAAATTATTTCTACTTGGATACGTTCAAAGAAGCTCGCCGAGTGCTTGGCGAGGGACTTACGGGAAACATGCTCACTATCGCAAAGGATGTGAAGCTACAGGTAGAGTTCAATCCGAAGAATGTGCTTGAGTATCGTTTAGTTGGCTATGACAATCGCAAGCTTGCGAACCAGGATTTTAACAACGATAAAGTCGATGCCGGTGAGATTGGCTCAGGACATACCGTCACTGCAATCTATGAGATTGTTCTGGCTGACTCAGAGTATGCCAAGTCGCTTACGCAACAACTACGGTATCAATCTTCGAGTAAGGTGGCTGAAAAGGCAGAGGTTAGTTTTCCCAAAGAGCTAGCTTTTGTGAAGATTCGTTACAAAGAGCCTGAAGGTAGCAGTTCGAAATTACTGACGTATCCTATCTATCGCTCTCAGGTGAAGGCAGATGTGTCAGAAACTTCAGACGATTTTCGATTTGCCGCTGCGGTAAGCTATTTTGGTCACCTCCTGCGAGAAAGTAAGTTCACGGGCAACTATGATTACAAAGCTGTGCTTGAGTTAGCGAAGGCTGCACGCGGAGCGGATGAGAATGGCAAGCGCCGCGAGCTAATTGAGCTGATTGCAAACGCAAGTGCCGTAAATCGATAAGACTGCCATGGGCAAATTCAAAGTCAGCATCGAGAAGGAAACCGAACTTCTCCAGCGCATGGAAGCGCTGGAGATTTTCGAACAAGATCTGGTTGAGAATTTTATCAAGGGCTCGGGCTCTGGCGGGCAAAAAATAAACAAGACCTCCTCCTGCGTGCAGCTTAAACATGTGCCTACCGGCATTGAGGTGCGCTGCCAAAAGGAACGCTCACAAGCACTAAACCGCTTTTTTGCGCGAAGAGAACTGTGCGAGAAGCTTGAGGAGCGGCTTGAAGGAAAAGCCAGCAAGAAACAGCAAGAGATTGAGAAGCTCCGACGACAGAAGCGCAAGCGTAGTAAGCGAGCCAAAGAAAAGATGCTGGATGAGAAGCAAAAGACGTCCAAACAAAAGCAGCTTCGCAAGCCTCCGACCGAGGAAGGCTAGGGGAAAACTGAGCTAAGTGTCTGAAATTAAAGACTTTAGGCGAACTCCGCAATCTTGACAAAATAACTGCATATATATACTATCTTCCTTTCGCCCTTCGCCTAGGGCAACGCTCTCTGAAACTTATGCATGGAGGTAGGAAGTTGTTTAAGGGAATTCTCACGCGTTTTATCTAGGTCAGGAGAAAGCTTATGGCAAAAACTGCCACGCAGCGTCGAGCGGAGCGGGATTTTGGGCACGTTTTGGACAAGAATGTCTTGCTCTTGGCGATGGCAATGCTTGTCTTTGGTTTGGTGCCCGACGCGCGGCCTTGGCTCGGAGGGGTTCTTCGCATGCTGGGGAACTTCATCGAGACTTGCGGCAGCATCGTGATCACGGAACAGCTCACGAGCGCCAAAGACGCCTTCACCTTCAAGTGGTTGTTGGCTCTCGCGGCCCTGCTCTCACCGCTGCTCCTCGCCCGTTTGATCTACGAAAGTGGAAAAACTGCGGGCTTGCAGCAGACCGTCGCCGAAACCAAGGAGCTACGAGTCTGATGCATGGAATAGACCGCTATTCCTGGCCAGGGGTAAAAACATGCCAAGCGGCATGTTTTTGTTTAAGTTTTGCGCAACTTCCTACCCCTGCGCCAAACTTTATTTTCTCAAATTCAAATAAAAAAGAGGGCAGCTCTGTGGTTGAAAAACCTCAAGGAGCTGGCATGCAAAGCTGCCCCCACTCGCTACCTCTTCGCTAGTTGAGCGAAAAAGGCAGTTCCGACTCCCAAAGAAACCGATTACCGACTCTCACTCGCGCCGGTTTGCCGTCGCTCGTCAGCAAACGGACCCAAACGAGACCTTCGACATCGTCATCTGCGTCAACTGCGACTTGGATGTCAGTACCCAAGCCACCCTCGCTGAGAATCGGAATCAGCACCTCTGACTGCACGCCCTTTCCGGCGAACATCAATAGGAGTGATTCTGAAACAAGCTGGCCGAGGCTGCAGGTAGGCAGATGAAAATCGAATGCTTTCACGACATGAAAAGCAATGAGCTTCATTGTAATGGGATGTTTCATGGTTCTCTCCTTCTGTTAGACCTATCTCTGTCCGCCCTCAAACGAAACGCCGCACGAAGCATTTCGTACAAAGGGGACGAGATAGTGTGGAGGAGCCATCAAGAAAAACTAGAAAAACACTTAGTACAGAGCTGCGCCTTTGTTGCGATCAGCGACTGAGCAACAAAGGCACCTCTTAGAAAGAAGTAGACCCGGAATCATCTACGGAAAGAGCTTATCGAGAGAATTAGCTTTGATTATATCAGCTTCCTGGTGGTTTATTCCACTTCGAGTGGCTAGGGTAGGTGCCTAATTCTATTGGGTTGTTTGCTACTGACAACAGGCTTTGTGCGTGCGGGCGTTGCTGAGCCTCAGGCTAGGCTGAATTTGTAATTTTACTCTCTTCTTCAAGTCGGCGACGAACATCTCCGGGTGACCCCGTTCCTCGGGCAAACAGGGAATACGCAACAGGGACCACGAAAATCGTAAACATCGTGGCTGACAGCACACCAAAAAATACCACGATACCGATCACTCGCCGGGTTTCTGAACCTGCGCCAGAGCTAAGAATGAGGGGTAGTGCTCCAATCGCAGTGGTAAG
>CAYGNZ010000217.1:0-5868 GCA_964351345.1 uncultured Bdellovibrionales bacterium
ATGAGTATTCAGGAGCAGTCACATTCAAAAATTCATCAGCTACCGTGGAAGAGCGAAAACCGCTGATACAAAAAACCGTTGAGGCACTCATCCTCTGGCGTAAGGGTCGTTGGTCGCTTTTTGACGTAGAGATTGAATGTGAGTGGAGGAGTGAGAGAAAATGGCAAAGACTGCAATCCGCCCTTGGAGAACTCGCTGGGCGTCGCCTTCTCGATGTGGGCTGCGGAAACGGCTACTACATGTATCGTGCCGCGCTTGCGGGTGCTGAAAGTGTGCTCGGCTTAGATCCCTCCGAATTGTTCTTGCTCCAATACCGTTTATTTGAACAATACGCTCAGATGAATAATCTTCAGTACGCCTTACTTGGAATTGAAAACTGCGCTGATTTTGAGTCAGTGTTCGATATCGTACTTTGCATGGGTGTGCTGTATCATCAGCGAAGCCCCCTTGATGCCCTTCGAGCGTTGGCGGTACCGCTAAAACGTAATGGCAAACTAATTCTTGAAACTCAGGTTCTTCCAGGAGAGGGGTACCAGGTGCTCTCACCTCCCGATCGTTACGCCAAAGCTCGAAACGTCTATTTCGTTCCAACCGTCGATTGCGTTACTGCCTGGCTTAATCGTAATGGCTATTTCGAGGTGGAGTTACATTCACTTGCTCGTATTGACGAAACTGAGCAACGTAGAACAGCTCTTGCGCCCTATGAAAGTCTTTCAGATTTTCTTGATAGCAATGACCCTACGTTAACCGTTGAAGGTTTACCCTCACCCTTACGAGCTGTATTTAGTGCAAGGAAGCGCTGATTGGTTTTGATATTCATTCGGCGCTAGGCTACATTATTTCTCTTAGGAAAGGTAAGTGCTACTCGCTCGAACTCTCAGATGGCTATTTCGGCAGACAAACTACAAGCATCCGCAGCTGACGAGGACTGGAAATTCTTCGTCCGTATCGATAGTCCTAGCGAGTCGTGTAGTCTCTATGGCCAAGCACTCGAAGTATTCGGTTGGTATTTTGCGCCGGAGAATAGCTCAGATGCAGCCCATCAGGCGACACCTGAGTTTACCTTGCTCGTTGAAGAACTGCACGGTGTGCAAAGCGAACTCGCCGCGGGCCTTGGCTTTTTGGGCTACGAGGTTTCTCAAAGTGACCGCGAACGATCGGTGCAGATTAGCTCAATTGCCACCTCACGTAGTGAAGAGCAAATTGTGGTCCCGGAGGGAAACATTTCCGGCGTGACAAATTCCTTCGAGCTTTGCCTCCGGTTTGACGAATTCAATTCACAACAGTTCCCTGCTGGTCAACGATACCGAATCGCGGTGCAAGCGCGGCTAGGAGAACAAACAACCATTTCAAATACGGTGGTAATCTATCTACCGCCGAGGGAGCATCAAAGTTCTCCGATTGGTGGTCTACGGTGGACATACTCAGTCTTAGAGAGGCGAGCAGTGCTATTAGTCGATGGCTGGGTGCTTGCACCAAGAGCGCAGACGACTCAGGGCTCTCTCTATTTTGGTGAAACACATTTAGGTGACATAACGCTGGGGATAGTAAGCGAAGAAGAGTCTCGGCGGCTCCCCGGTCTGGCGGAAGCAAAGAATGCTCGTTTTCAGTCGGCGTTATGTCGAGAAGACCTTGTATCGAAAGGAATTGCTGTGGAAGAGCTGGAGCGAGGAATAAGTTTTCAACTCCGCTTCCAATTTTCTAATGGCGATTCGTTAGAACTGAGCACTCCGTGTATTCGCTGGTTTCCTGAAGACGACGCAATTCTCTCAGCGAGGTATACGAGAGTTGACATTGATGAGCAAAATCAACTCTGTCTTGCTGTTCACGCGCGCACGCGGGGCCTTGATGCACCTCGGGTGTATTTGAAATGGATAAGTAATCAACTCGATTTTCAAGATACGCACTGCCAGCAATTAATGAGCGTGCGCAGTGCTGTTACGGAAACAGATTGCGCGAATGATGTGGATATCGATCTTCGTATACCAACCGCGCTATTTGGTAGCCGTATTGGTGCGCTCCGTTGCCGCTTGGTTGATCCTGATACGGAACGCAGTTATGGGGTTGAGACTGAGGCATTTGAGCGCTTTGCTGCGGAGCTTGTGATCGAACATAAAAAGCAATCTGAGCATAAAACCACCCTGCCGCAATGGGCATTTCGCCTATTTTCTAATGCCCCAGAACAGAAGCCGACTGAGGAATCCTCGGCAAACAATCAGCGACTTGTGTTCGCTACTCATAATTTGTCGAATGTCGAGGGCGCACCGAAAGTGCTCGCTTCGGTAGTGAAAGCCTTTGTGCAACAGAACCCCTCTTCAGCTGCACTCGTGATAAGCAGTAGAGAAGGACCCCTTCGAGCCGAATTCGAGCAGGCAGGAATTGAGGTGCGTGTGGTTCCAGAGCTTGATATCGTCTATCAGACGCATGCACGATATCGAGCTGGTCTTGAAATTGCTCGCGATATTGTCCGTCAGTTTGGCGCAACGGTGGTCTATGCCAACGTGGTTGACAGCTTTTGGGCAGTGGATCTTGCCTCACGCCTCTCCATTCCGAGTATCTTTGCGATTCATGAGAGTGCGGATCCTTTTTCGATATATCCGAATCTTTCTCCAGCGTTGCGATCGGAATTTCTACGGTCGGTGACGAGGGCACAAACTTGTGTGTTTGTCTCTGAAGCAACCAAAAAAGTGTTTCAACCGCTTCGGAGAAATTCAAAGGATATCGTAATCCCCAACGGATTACCCTTAGCGCAGTTCGCTCAGGTGAGAAACTCTCTCTCTCGATCACTCGCGAGGCAGAATCTTGGTTTAGGTGAAGGGTTTACGGTCTGTTCTATTGGTACGACGACGAAGAGAAAGGGCCAAGACGTCTTGTTGATACTTTCGAGCACGCGTTTATTGTCGGCGCGCGGGAGGGGGAGTATCTTGAGCAACTTTTTTGTCTACGAGAATCCCTGAAGCTCGAGGATAAAGTGAGTTTTGTATCCGAAACACCAGATATACAGAACTATGTTCGAGCGAGTGATGTGATGGTCATCGCTTCGCGGGAAGAGTCTGCACCACTGGTTTCCCTTGAGGCCTTTGCCTACGAAATCCCCCTGGTCTCCACCGCGGTGTATGGCTTAGCCGAGCAAATTGAACATGAGGTGAATGCGCTTAGCTTTCCCGTTGATGATATTGACGCATTAGCAAGACAAGTGCTCACGCTTGCTGCTGATAGTGAACACCGGCTGAGACTCATCAAGGGAGGTCGGAGAACTCTTCAAGAGAAATACGACCTGAAGCAAAGCGTGGAAAAATATCTTGAACTGTTTCGCTTCGCGGCCGGTCGCCCAGCGAAGAATTGAGCAAACCATCGCTAATCTTCGAATTAGTTCAAGGGGTTTGCTTCCTTGACGCAGGCCTTGGTAACTTATATATCCCTAACACTTAAAATCTCGATTTATCGAATTCCGCACGCTCCATACTCCGCCAAAACTCTCAATGAGGTGCCGATATTGGGGTCGGAAAGTGTGTGATCTGATGTAATTCTTTTCGCCTCCGGAGAGAAATACGGTCTTAGAATCCTACACTTAAGTAATCGGAAAGCGGTGGTTGAGCCGACAAGAATAGTAGGTTATTTGTGTGTTTATTTGGCCCGATAGCCAAGCGGTAAGGCAGAGGTCTGCAAAACCTCTATTCCCCGGTTCGATTCCGGGTCGGGCCTAGTTTTTATCCTAGAAGCTCTCCTTTAGCGATTATGCTCGAGGAATTTGAAAGTCTTGTCGTATGTAGTCATTTTGTATTAAACGATATTCCTGATACTTTCCCCTGCTTTTTGTTAGCAATATAGAACAAACATCTAAAGACTTATGACCTACGTAGTAGCAGAGCCATGCATTGGGACCAAAGATCGCTCGTGTGTGGAGGTTTGCCCCGTTGATTGCTTTTACAACCTCCAGGATTCCTCTCTGAACGATAAGGTTGGTAAAGAGCCCAGCGATTCAGATGACCCGGGTATGTTGGTCATACATCCCGACGAGTGCATTCACTGTGGTGCTTGCGAGCCAGAGTGCCCCGTTGAGGCGATTTTCGAAGATGACGACGTCCCTGATGAATGGAGTGAGTTCATTGAACTCAACGCACAAGCCACCGAGGAAAAGTCTAGCGAAGAACTAGACGAGATCCGAGTTACGGCTAAGTAGCCGTAATAGCAGGCTTTTGTGTTTTCTTCATTTCTGAGAATTACGCCGCGCCCTTGATATTCCGCGCATATTAGTGCATAAACTCTAGTCTCAAGTTCAAGCTAAAACTCCTTCTTGCAATATCATCAGCAGCGGCGGAGTATTACCTTGAACGCATTCACTAACGATTTATTTTTGGCGGTCAGAGCCGCGCGTCTTGCGCTGGCGCTTACTCTGGCCAGGAGCAAAGAGCAATGAGCAAATCTGGAACGCTAAAGGCAGAAGAGTTGGCAAGCACCACTCCTCTAATAATGGTCGTCGACGACGAATCAAGCATACGTTCCACACTCGCCGGAGTGCTCGCTGATGAGAAATTCGACACCATCACTGCCACTGACGGTATTGATGCTCTGGAGAAACTCAGCTCCAACCAGCCAGACGTTGTTTTCCTCGATATTTGGATGCCCGGTTGGGATGGTATCGAAACCTTAGAAAAAATTAAGCAGCAATGTCCTGACTCTGAAGTGGTGATGATGTCAGGTCATGCAACAATCTCAACTGCGCTCGAAGCGATGAAGTTAGGCGCTGCGGATTTCATTGAGAAGCCATTCGATATTGAGAGTGTTGTTGGTGCCGCGGGAAGAGCGCTGGAGCGTCGACAGCGGTCACTTAACTTAAGGGAGTCCAATGTTGAAAGGAAACCGCTTGAGTTCAAAAATATCAGTAGTGGAATACCTGCACACCCCGGACTGCTCTCTACCGGATGGAAGGGACGAAACCGTGGTCAGAGAACTCTAAAAGATAGTGTAATTCTCTACGGCCAAGGTCTACACTCGGGTATGAAAAGTGGTTTGGTCTTAGAGCCACTGCCGCTTAATTCTGGTCTTCACTTTACACAGATGGGTGTCTCGCGTCCGGCGCCGATTTTTGTCGATTCGGTAGACTCAACAACTCTTGCGACAACGGTGAGATCAGGTTCAGCCGAAGTCGGCACGATTGAGCACCTAATGGCTGCTTTACACGCGTTTGAAATCTCAAATTTACTGATCAAATGTAACGGCGAGGTTCCAATATTCGATGGTTCTGCTGAGCAGTTTTGTGAAGTGATTAGTTCGGTGGGCATTGTCGAACAAGGCGGAGATTGGTTTGAAATCGCCGTTGAGGAGCCGTTAGAGGTCTCCGCGCATCAGGTGAGCGGTATCGAGACTCTAAGTATCGAGCCAGCAGATAAGCTTAGCGTGACGTATGAACTTAGCTACCCGGATCCAGTAGGGAGCCAAAGTGTTTGCGTTGAGCTTGATAGCGTAGAGAGTTTTCGTAAAAGTATCGCGCCTGCACGGACCTTTGGCTTTATGAAAGACGTTGAGCGGCTTTACAAAGCAGGCTTAGGCGCCGGTGCGCGCTTGGATAACTTCATCTTGATTGGGGATGATGGAGTGCTCAACACTACCTTACGTTTCGATGATGAGCTTGCCCGTCACAAGATACTGGATATTGTCGGGGACTTGTTTCTAATCGGTCGTCCGCTCCGTGGCGCGATAAAAGCTAAGATGACTGGGCACTCTGATAACATTAATTTGTTACGCAGAATTAGAGAGCACGCAGTACGTTAAGCTCTCGCGCCATCCCAGGGCTTCAGCAGAAGCCCGTAGCTAAAACACAATAATGAAATCGATACCTAGCGGAGATACTTCGTCCACCAACGT
>CAYGNZ010000217.1:5885-6138 GCA_964351345.1 uncultured Bdellovibrionales bacterium
GCGGAGAGCTTGCTTACCGCCTTCGGTTATCTGCCATTGTGGGGAAGTAAAATCCCCTGGTGGTTGAGGAGAGACGAGGTTTTTCCCTTCCAGCGTGTAGAGAGCTCGGAGAATCTCGTCGTTGTCCTTAATGCCAGTAGAACAGGAAATTTCGGCAATCTCGATTGTGGTCGCCTCTGAGGCCGCTTCGGGCTCCGCGCCCATGCTGTTTAACACCGCGAATTCACAAGAAGAAATTGCATTTCGATCGATT
>CAYGNZ010000218.1:0-6075 GCA_964351345.1 uncultured Bdellovibrionales bacterium
TTAGGGAGAGTGTAAGACCAAGACCAAGGGACAGTAACAGACACAGTAACAGTAACAGACACAGGAACAGACCAAGACACAGGAACAGACTAGAACTCTCAGTTGTCCCCTTCCAGTTTGCTAGACGCCCCCAAAAAAACCCGAGCTGCGCTACCTTTTCCTCTGCAACAAAAGTAGCGCAGCTCCGGGAGCCGTGGTCGTAGTGGTAACCAAATGAAATTCGGGAAAAAAGACCGCCTTCCCCGCTTCAGGCTGGCTGGAAAGCCGAAGCGGGGAGAGGGCGGGATACTGCTTAGGGTTTTGAGATTGCCATCACAGTACGTCTAGGGTTTTTGACACTTGAGCTCGTTTGCCCTCTTAGCAAAGCATTGCGGCGCGTTGTTCTGACACTTGGCGCGGCTGGGCGTCGGCGAGAATTTCGCGGGCGTCATCTCGAATCATAAACGAGAGTCCGTTAATTAACTTTACATGTCGGGCGACTTCCTCCCAATTGCCGAGACTGGCGTGCCCACAAAGGCTCGTGGCAAGGGAGCGTTGTTTATCTAAAATTTCTTCGTAAGTTCGGATGCGTTGCATCAATGCTTCAGGAACATCTTTACGCTTGGAAAGCGCTTCTTTTGCGGATGAAATTGCTCTATCTAGTTCAACAAATGATTGGAATAGGCGTCGGATTACGATTTTTTTCACAGTATATTCCCCCAAAGAATACGACGATCACGTTCTGCCTCCTCTTTCCACCTCCTCAACCGGCCGGTCCTTCTTCGCAGCAGCGGTACCTCCCTGTGCCACGTAATAGCCGACATGATGTCTCTTTCCTTGAGCGCTGCTAAGTTTGAAACGAGTTGTTTCTTTGCTTAGCCTTGCGCAGCTTTCGCTGCCAAAGCGGCGGGTTCCTTGCCACTCTACATAGGGATATTGCAAAGAGGTTGCCAACTTGGGGGATGCTGTGAATTCAAGAGTTTAGCGGTTTTCTGAGCAGCAGGGACTGTCGTAAAAGGCGACAGGGATTTCGAGCAATGCTTGCTAAGTAGCTGAAAATAGAACGGAAATTGGCGATGATACCACAGAGACGACGTCGTCTAGGATTACGACACTTCGATCGCGAGAGAGTAAAAGCACGAAAGCTTGTAAATACATTTGTCGGAGTTTGGCCACGAAACTTTAGTCCAAACCGAACTGTTCCTCAAAATTAAAACAAACCAGAGACGTGTCGCTTGTTACGCGAACACGTCTCTGGTGCTGAAAAATATTCACTCTTCGTCCTCCATACCGTCAAAAGCGCGAATTGGATGTTCATCACGATAGCTGGGTTCATTTGCAGTTCGACGCTGTCCGACGGTATGCCAGGCGCTGACCTCTGCTCCTTCTGGAAAAATCTCGAAGACCAAGCAGGAGAGGTTGCGAAGGTGGCGCTGAAGACTCGGATCGCCGTTGAGCTCAAGAAGTGACTGAACCGTTTTTGACAAGCGCACAAATTGTGCTCGTTGCGAAACGGCAGGCGACAAAGGATCGTTCGACTCCACTAAGAGCGTTGCGACGGGGACCTCAAGGATCGCCTGTAAGCGATAAAGATCTCGTAGAGAAAGGTTGTGTGTCTCATCGAGTAGTTCGCGAGTATCAGCCTGTGACATGTCAAGCCGGCGAGCAACGCTTCGAATCGAAATCCCTTGTTCAAGACGGACAGTGTTTGCTCGGTGGAGTTGCTCCGGATGGGCCTGGATCATTGGAATGCTCCTTCCTTAGAGATCGGTCAAAAAACCCTCACGAATGACCTTCGAGAGGAACAGTGCGGACTGCACTGAGGTAACTCTTTGCACAAGGAAGTGAATAAAAAGTAGCGGGGGAAGAGACTGCGAACCTGAAATTAGCGACAGACCTCAGTATACCTGAGGGCGAAAGTGCATAGCTAGTGCTTCGGCTGAATCAATTATCCCTAGCGCAAGCGGCCAAGCCTTTGTTTGACTTCGCTCGGAACGGCAAGCCAGGAACGGACCGCCGGAATTCGTTTCATGATCTGCTCAATCATCGGCTCAACTTCCGTCACCGGAAGTACCTCCCCGGTTTCAAGCAGCGCCAGGGGCGGCGCCTCAGTCTTGCCTCGATGTTTGTCTTTTTCTTCAATCAGGGTGAGGTAGTACTCGGGATCAAGGCCGAGTTCCTCACAGATTTCTTTTGCTTGCTGAAAGATGAAATCGAACTCTTTTTGCTTTTCGTTACTTTTGCTGCGACTTGAGCGATCAGACTCCAAGCGGATAGTTTTAAATAACACTCGATCCCGTAAGCGAGTGCTCAGGTCACTAAGGATTGCATCGTTTGCCGCACACCAGCGGTGTAAATGATAGGACCACCAATGCTCATTCATCTCAAAAACGGTATCAAGCGAGGTATCAACGTAGTGCGCGCTACCGAGGACCTGACGCATAGTCTCGTCCATGTGAATTCCGTATTTCTCGGCAACCTCCTCAAGAGAGGAGCATTGCTTTTGCAGGGCGCGAATGCGTCGCACGATATTGAGCGTAAGCGCATCGGTCGCTTGGAGCACGCGGTGCTGATAGACCTGGCGATACATTGAGTCTCGAGCAACAAAGAAATGGGTCAATGCATCTAGTCGAGATTCGAGTAAGACAAGCTGACCAGATTCAGTGAGCCGAAAGGCATCAATGAGCGCGAGCACATTGTAGCGCCCATAGCTTACGCAACACATCGCACTATCTACTATAGCCCAATTCCCTCGATCCGCATTCCAACCTCCGCCTGAAATTACCGATCGTGTCCAAGGCGGGACACTCTCCTTGTCCTCAAGGATATCGCAGACTGCGCGCGGGAGAGCGGGGTCGTAACTAGCGAGTATGGAATGAATTTCCTCGTTCTCTAGGATAATGCGAACACTGAGGTCTTCATGTCGACCAGAGACATCCTCAGACCACACCCGTTCACCAAGATGCGAGCCGGGCGCGACATGCCCAATATCATGAAGAAGGGCTGCGGCTGCCACCGCGTTTTCGTACGGTCGAATGCTCTCTGCGCTATACTCCCGTAAATGACGCATCAAGAGTGTCGCGAGATAAGCAACGCCGAGGCTATGACCAAAACGAGAATGCTCGGCAAACATGTAGACCAGGCGTGTGTTGCCGGTTTGACTAATTGTGCGCAACCGCTGCATCCACTTGGTATCAATCAGCTCAAGAATAAGGCGTTCGGATTCGCGCTTCGCATCAAAGAGCAGCGTCTGATGCGCGATATCGGCAAAGCTTATTGTTTTGGATGGTTGCACAAGTTTTGAATTCATTTCTTTTGGTCAGCCTCTACAGCGGCTCCTTGTCTACGATTTCAATTCCAAAGGCTTCAGCGGCGGTGAACTCTCGTGTGGAGTTCGAGAGTAAACGTATACGCCGAATGCCGAGGTCTTTTAGTATCTGCGCACCCACGCCGAGCTGTCGAAGCTGAGAGGCGCTATTAATCGGAGTTGGAGAGTCGAGTAGTTGATTCCTGATGCGTCCGCTTTTTGGATGGCGAATGTAGATCAACGCACCTTGTCCTTTTTGGTGAATCTTGCCCATTGAGGCATGAAGCCTTGCCCTACTACCAGGGTCCTGGCCCCCGAGTAGGTCACCAAGTCGATGCTCCGCTTGCACCCGAACAAGAATTGGCTCGCTGTCATCTTGAGGAGGAAATTCTCCGGTGACTAGCGCAAGGTGCTCAGCGCCATCGGTTTTCGAGCGAAAACAAATTGCTCGAAACTCTCCGTGTTCGAAAGTAGGCAAACGCGACTCCGCGACGCGCTCGAGAATAGATTCGGAACTCAGTCTCGCCCCGATGATTGTCGACAAGCGAATACTCTCAAGGCCCAAATTCTTTGCTGTTTTGAGGAGATCTTTTTCTGAAGGAAGTTCCCCTTTCTCACCCAAACACTGAGTCATGACCGCAGTTGGAGGAACTTCTGCCATAGTAAGCAAATCCACCGCGGCTTCCGCAGGAGCTCCGCGTAGCAGTACACCGCCGCTTTTCGCCCGAAGTGGAAAAATATGTCCGGGCATTACCAAGTCGAGTTTGGCTTGCGACGTAGTAGCTAATACCTGCAGGGTGTGGGCTCTATCGGCAGCGCTAATTCCGGTCGTCACTCCTTGTCGAGCTTCAACACTGACGGTGAATTCAGGTGCTCCGCCTCCCTGGTTTCTGCTCATCATCGGCAGACCTAGTTCACGCAGGCGGCTCTCAGGCATAGGTGCGCAGACGATGCCACGTGCGTGATTTGCCATGAGGGAAATCTGTTCTGCTGAAACTGTTGCCGCGGCACAAACAAGGTAACCAGCGCATTGCCGCGCAGCATCATCAATCAGCATTACACAGCGATTGGCCTGAATGCTTGCAAGAGCTGCTGGAAGGGAAGAATTCATCTCAATCTTTACGCGAGTAAATGCGAAACGCCTCTGAAAAACGATACGGTATCGGTAGAACTAAAGTAATAACGGAGATTTGGGGAAATAACAAAAACCGCATCAGGCGCAAAGGAATCCCTAAGCGACGGTAAAAGCAGGATGGATTACTTGCGGGTTTGGGAGGAGCTTACTGAAATAGCTTCATAATTCTGTCAATGAGCCCAGAGGTATACTCAGTCTCATCGATTTGCTTATCAAGCGCGTTGAATACCCAAGTGGATTGATCCTCTTGCTCTTCGTGACGCATGCTCTTGAGGTACTTTTTAGCGACAGAGTCGTTGTTCCCACCACCGAGACGCGCTTCTGCCTCTGGTGCTTGATGATTAATTAATCGCCAGAACGCGTAGCGCCCACATGCTGAGACAAAGCAGCAGCTTACGACAAATCGACCTTCTTCGAGATTTGAGGTGACCCACATGTCGTAATCTCTTTCGTCTTCGAGCAGAAAGTAAGAGCCGAGCACCTCAGCCCACTGCTTCTTTGCTCGATACGCTGAGAGTTCGTCATCGTATTTTCCCAGAAGGGTGACGCCGTCTGCATCGTAGATTAGTCCTTGCCGCTGTTTAGAGATATCCAGATTCATAACCCTGTTTCCGCACCTTTTTCACAACCTCGGGGCAAATCCCGAGCTTTATCCATATACTGCATACTGCTCTCGGCAATACTCATCTAAGCTTCCCATCGACAAAAAGCCGACATTTATAGTGGGATAAGTATATTTTCGTCGATACCCTCGCGAAGCTTTAGTGCTTTGAAAAACTTCGATCTTGCCTGTAGTATCGCTTCACAGAATTGAACGGCATAAGATGCCGAAAGCTTTAGTAATTTACTGTAGGGAGCGCTGTTCGTGGGAAACAAAGAGTCGGAGAATTCAGAAGCTACAAACGCAGGACGTCGAAATAGGCCCCAAGAGCGTTCAGGTGAGCGGTTAAAGGTCGAAAGTGGTCTTGTTGCAGTGATTGACCAGTTCATGTTGGCGAATTCTCAGCTACACGATGCACGCTCTGCGCTTGCAGAAAAGGGCGTTTCTGCAAGTGAAGCGCTCAGTGATGCCTTAGCACGTTACGGTGGTAGTGCGTTAAAACTCTCTCCCGGCACCTATCAAGTGCTCCGTGATCCAGAGGATTCGTTTATTGCCCTGAGTTTGCTTGAGGCGGAGGAGTCCGAGGATACGCAGGATTCAGCAGATGCAACTGAGCATGCAAGAGAACTGGTTCGCGCTGCAAAATCAGACTCTAAGGCAGAGGCGCATATCTTTGTTGATACTCGATGTCTGGCCTTTGTTGATGCTGCCTTACTTGATGATCAAGGCTTACTCGATGAGCTTCTAGAACTACGAAGTTCGGGAAATGACAAAGCTGCTCGCGACCTAGTCAGGAAACGCGGTGGTGCCGTGCGCTACGGTTTTAACAAGTATGGGGATGAGCTAGGTGCCTTTCGATTTGAAAAAGAAAATATGCTCGTGCTCTGGCCTGATGTCGCGGAATAAATAGAGTTACAGGTAACAAGGCGTTCACCAAATCTTGGCAGTAAGCGTGCCGCGATATACTCATCACACTATAAATTTCGGTCTTTGGCCGAAGTGAAAAGGAGATGAGTATTGCCGAGCGCTAGCGGGAGAAAAATATACTGCTCC
>CAYGNZ010000219.1:0-1083 GCA_964351345.1 uncultured Bdellovibrionales bacterium
CCATCAATAAGAAGTGGCCTCTGGAAGCTTTGCTTAAAGCGCTCCGTGAGTATCCGCTTAAGCCAGGTCGACGGATTACGCTTGAGTACGTGATGCTGGCAGGAGTCAACGATCACGACGAGGATCTTCGACGTTTGCAACAGATCGTCCGAGGGATTCCGAGTAAAATTAACCTTATTCCCTATAACAACAACGCCGGTCTTGGATTTGAGCCCCCGGCTCATGAGAAGGTGTATCGTTGGCAGCATTCGCTGCTTGACGCTGGCTTGAATTCGACCATACGATGGTCCAAGGGTAATGATATCGACGCTGCTTGCGGCCAGTTAGCTACCGCATCATCAAAAAAGAAGCCTCCAAAGCTGGCAGCCGTTCTGCAGTAACCTATCCGCAAGCATCAAGCGCTTTCCAAACAGGAATTGGCGGGAAGCATGATTGGAGATCTCAAATGTCAAAAACAAAAGTTGGTATTATTGGAGGAACGGGACTCTACCAAATCGATGGATTGGAAAACGTTGAAACCTTTCATCTAGAAACCCCCTTTGGTGATCCCTCTTCAGAGATTACGAGGGGTACTTTGGGCGAGGTGGAGCTGTTCTTCATTTCCCGCCATGCGCCAGGCCATAAACTCCTTCCCACTGAAATAAACTATCAAGCAAACATCTATGCGTTAAAAATGCTCGGAGCCTCTTGGTGCATTAGTGTGAGTGCTGTTGGTAGCTTGCAGGAGGAGTGCGCACCAGGGCATGTGGTAATACCGAACCAACTCATTGATCGCACTCGACTGAGACAGAATACGTTTTTTGGCGAGGGTGTCGTCGGACATGTAGCCTTTGCCGATCCTTACTGCCCTGTACTCAGTGATCATCTCTTCCGCTCCACATTTGAAATCGCCGCGCAGCATGGTTCGGCAGTGCACCAAGGTGGAACGTTTGTGGTGATGGAAGGACCTGCCTTTTCAACCCGAGCAGAATCACACCTCTACCGAGCGTGGGGTGCTTCAATTATCGGTATGACCGCGCTCCCTGAAGAAAAGCTGGCGCGCGAGGCTGAAATTGCCTACGCAACCTTGGCGATGGTCACGGA
>CAYGNZ010000219.1:1107-3281 GCA_964351345.1 uncultured Bdellovibrionales bacterium
TGTTGGAGAAGTGCCACGGATGATGTTGACGTGAACGCCATTATGGCCACCATGGCGCGCAACGCCGAGCTCGCAAAAGCGGTGCTCGCGGATGCGGTGCCGAAGCTTGCAGGACAAATCCCTTCTGAACTTGCCTCGGACGCCTTGAAATATGCGGTGATTACCCCGCCTGAGGCGATACCGGAAGCCACAAAAGAAAAGCTTAACGCGATATTGGGACGATACCTAAAGTAGGCTAATGGCAGACATTCTTCTCCCATTCAAATGGATAGCAAGAGTAGTAGGAAATGCTGCGTACAAATTTTACTGGGATGACTGTTTCTCCAGAGCATCCTCTCTAGCCTACACGACGCTCTTTGCGCTGGTGCCTATTTCCGCGCTCACCTTTGCGCTGTTTAAAGGTTTCGCGGTCGCTGAGGGGCAGGCGTATTTAGAGAGTATCCTCGAGCAAGTTCTACCTTCAGCGAATATCGAGCGGACAAGCAGAGGAGAAGCCTATTCAGATGTCGTGCAGTTCCTCGATACTCGAGCCGAGGAGTTAGGGGCAACATTTGACCCCTCACTGTTGAGAGAGAAAGTGCGAAGCTTGCTAAGCGGTGAAACAGGCGGGCTCAACGCGCCGTTAAGCATTAAAGAATCCGAGGAAATACAAAATCTGTTGCTCGGTTCACTTGCGAATGCATACCGAGCTGAGGGGAAGGCATTTGATAGAACAGCGCTTTCTGAAGAACTCTCCTTAATGCTTCTCGTTGAAGACAATCTTCTCGATACGCTCAAGCAGCAAGTTTTTAACGTACTCAAAGAGCTCGGCAATAATGTGCGCGATGCAGGGGTGGTCACTTTAGGAGTCCTGCTCTTTATCGGTATTGCACTGCTAAACACTATTGAAAGTGCGCTTAATGCGGTGTGGCGAGTGACTTCCGATCAGAGTGTCATCTCAAAGATAATAAGTTTCTGGGCTGTTATTTCACTAGGTCCCTTATTGATAGCGATTTCGTTTTATTGGTATTCCCAATTTGGGCAAGTGACAGAAGGTGAGCTTTTGTTTGGCTCAAACCTATTACCGATATTGAACTTCCTTGTTCCCATCGGTGCAATTTGGCTGGCACTCACTCTCATGCTCTACAAGTTACCCGCGGCATCGGTGCAGCTAAAAGATGCCGCATTTGGTGCAATTGTCGCAGCCGTCGGTTTTGAGCTAATGAAGCGAGCGTTTGCTTACTACATCAGTGTTTCTACCACCTACAGTACCTTCTACGGTGTCTTGGTTACCATCCCTTTGTTCTTGTTTTGGCTCTACTGCGTATGGTGCGTGGTATTGTTTGGTGCTGAAATTAGTTACCTCTCAGGCAGTATTAAAGTGCTCACGAGTCTGCGTAAATATGCTAGTGACTTGGGTGAGATTGGAGCCGTTTTGGGTTTACGTATTTTGTATTCCATAGGTTGTCGATTCCTACGAGGTGAGCGCCCACCAACGGAAAGCGAGATTGCAGTGGAAACAGGGTCTGATCCTGTGCTTGTTCGCAGTTGCTTAGAGATTCTCGCTGAAGCAGGTTTAATCACCTCATCGGATGCGCGAGGCCATACCCGGTCTTTGCTGCTGACCCCTGATAAAATTAAGGTGCAAGATGTGGTAGAGGCCTTTCACTCAAAGACGCATTTGCGGCACTTGAAAGACGAAAAACGAGAAAGTGAAGGTCGAGAAATGGATTTCGTGCGAGCGGTAAAGAATGCCTCTTTTAGCACTGACCCAACCGTATCAGTAAATGAGTGGACACTGTCTGATTTTCTGCGGGCGCAGGGGATGATGACTGAACAAGATTCCTAGTTCGCCTCCTCGCTACGAAAGCAGCTAAAACCCTTAAAAACACTACCTTTTCCGAATTTGCCGCTTTCTTTTGCATCGCTATAACTCCTTATCCTCATAATGTAATTGGAGGCAGATTAATCAATAATCCTATGAGGATGAAGAGCGTATGAGCAGAGAACGCGAGCTAATTCAACAAATGAAAGATTCTCTCGCCGCATCTGATGCAGCAGGAGAGGCTCTCAATCAAGGCTCTGCTGCAGGCGGGCAAGCAACTGCTGATGCCGCGAATTCGATTGATATATCGATGATTTTGGATTCTCTCGCTTCAGTCGGTGGCTCCATGGTCGCTGACCCGATGTTTTAT
>CAYGNZ010000219.1:3291-6071 GCA_964351345.1 uncultured Bdellovibrionales bacterium
TCTTACGGTGATGATAATTATGCTCGCTTTTGAACTCATTGCCGGTTCCTAACCTCCCTCCGAGAATACACAACTCCTTAGTTTCTAAGCGCAAATCCTTAGCAATCGCCATAAAATTGGTTTCTAAAAACCACGTTCCTTGCTATCAAAGAGATGGAATCAGGAGTTTTGGCTTAACGAAATTCTGGAAAACGACGATAGTATCCTAAGGGAGTTACGCAAGCTCGCAGCAATGTGCGAGAGGGAAAGTTATGAGAGTACTAAGTAGTATACGCGCACTAGCTGCGCTGGGTATTTCGTTAAGCTTCAGCGGCTGTTTTCTAATGGTTCCCTTCATTGAGTCTGATTTCGAACAGGGATCAAATGCTCACGCTACTTCTTATGCGTACGAAAAAACCTGCTCGAAGAACTTAGAAGATCCTACCGTTCACTTTTTTGGCCCAACCCCTCCCGGTGCACTGATTGCTGCAAAAAACGATGCAATACGTGCTGAGGGAATAACAGTTCCGCGAGGACCAAGACTAAGTAAGCGCGAACGCAAACTTCGTTTGCTCCTTCGCCAATTACAAAACGGCGATGAAATTGTTCGCACCCACGCTGCTAGTGATTTAGGGATGATGGGTTCAAATGCACGCTCTGCGGTGGATGAATTAGCTCACGCCCTACGTTTTGACTCAAGTAAGTGGGTCAGACGAGCCGCTGCGCGCTCCTTGGGTAAGATTGGCTCTCGGCAAGGGATACCTGCGCTTCAACGCGCCGGTGACAACCACCGCCATAAATCCGTGGCACACTCTGCCCAACGTTCCTTACAGCGACTCTCTCGCTCATTCTAATTTCGAAGCTATTTCAACAACTGAAAATAACGAAGTTCAAAAGACAACAGGCTGAGCATAGGCCCAACCTGTTGTCGGGCGAAAAAACCTCGAGCTCTACTGAGAGAGACGGGCGGCATGAAGAGTCGCGAAGACGAGCTTGATGCAGTTCATCATGTTCTCGGCGTACGCATGGTCAAAGGTATTCAAGCGACGATTGGCGATTGCAATACTCACGGCCGCTGCACGGTGACCAAGGGCGTTCATGAGGTGTAGCAAAAAGCTTGCTTCCATTTCCATATTGCCGAACTTCAGGTCATAGAATTCTCTGATGCCTGCCAGTACTGCATCGATGTCCGGAATTGTGGGCGGAACACCGGAAATATCTCGACCCTGGTTTGCGAAAAATCCAGAGCTACTTACCGTGATTCCCGCGGCATGCAGGATGTCCATAGCCTCGGCCTGAGCGATCATTGCGTCAAAAAGCAATTCGTCGGTTTGCGCGGCGTAGGGATGAATCTTCCCCCGGAACCGCGCGTCTTTCGGCGTGGCCTCGGTGATCGCTTGATAGACAAGGTCCTCAAGTTCGCGAAGCAGCGGGGTCTCAGGAACGTCATAGAATAAGCCCGTATTATCCAAACCGACCGCGTATTTCGCGATCATGCATGTGCCCAAGGTGGTTTGCTCTTGGAGACCGCCGGAGGTACCCGCGCGGATAATGTGTACTGGCTTAAAACTTGGTCGTTGGGAACGTGTCGCAAAATCAATCGCTCGGAGGGCGTGTATCTCATTGAGCGCGATTTCAGCACTTGGTGTTCCCATACCGGAGGTCACTATCGTCACACGATTCCCATACTCTCGCGTGATTCCTGTAATCGTGCGCAGACCTCGGTGACAGACATCTAGCTCAACTTCAGCGAGTTGTCCCTCGAGCATCGCGTCGACTTCCGCCATCCGCGCGCTGTGCGCTTTGATTCGCTCTGCGAGTCGATCAAGAGGATCTCCGTCTGCAAGCGAACCATGAAACGCCAGGCTCGGTCGGCCTGCGCAGGAGGCGACGCGATCTGGATCTCCGACTATCAAAATGTCGTCTGCGAGTTGCTCGGCTGAAATATCGAGATGATAAATGCGTCCCGTTTCCGGGTCGAAGGGCAAATCAGCATCGGTAAACGGCATCGATGGTAGATGAGTGAACACTGGGCGCCTCCATTACAAAACCGTAGATTAGTTTACTCAGCACTGTTGTGCGTCAAGAAGTGTTCTTATTGAGGCACAGCAGCGGGTTTATTTTGCCCAATCTTTTGAAGTAAAAGAAGAGCAGGGATTAAAGCAAATTTGCCTTCGCGAGTAAATCGACTGAGGGTAGTGGCAGCGGCAGGCGTCTGCTGTTGGGTATTGGCAATATTCTTCTAATAAGTGATACCGTGCATACAGGAGACAGCTCATCTCGCCTTTTATTTGACCTTGGAGTGCAGTTCTAGCATGTATCAAAGCCTAAACCCTTACACCGAAGAGGTATTCCGTACCTTTGAGCTAGCAAGTGAAGCAGAAATTGAAGCGACACTTGAACGCTCTAATTTGGCATTTGCGGAGTGGAAGAGTCTTTCGTTTAAACAACGAGCTGCTCCGATGATTGAGTTGTCTCGTCTGCTAACCTCAAACGCTAGCGAGTGTGCGCGACTGATTAGCCTCGAGATGGGGAAGCCTCTGGCTCAAGCAGAAGCTGAAGTGTTCAAGTGCGCAGATGCGTGTCAGTATTTTGCCGAGAATGCTGAAGCGATGTTGGAACCGAAACGACGGCCTCGGCATAGTGGAGGAGAGAGCGAGATTCGATACGCTCCGCTTGGAGCATTGCTTGCAATCATGCCGTGGAATTTTCCCTTCTACCAAGTCTTCCGCTTTTCCTGCCCAGCCTTAATGGCGGGCAACACTATTGTGCTGAAACACGCACCAAATACCCCCTCCTGT
>CAYGNZ010000220.1:0-3764 GCA_964351345.1 uncultured Bdellovibrionales bacterium
AGAGTAGCACCACACTACTCTGACCATAGGCGAGCACCTTTATCACCGGAGGAAAGAGAAAAAGCGCCAGTGCAATCTGCGCAAACGAAACAGTGCGAACATCTTTCAAATACAGGTTAAATATTCGCACCACACTTCTTGCGATAAAGACGCTCAGCACGACTTGAGAAAAAACCCAGAGGATACTCGCCAGCCGAAACGGAAACACACTGAAGGGAAGATACAACCACAGAGTCCATGGTGGATGAGTAAACCCCCAAACCATTAGTTCCGGGGGCCAACCAATCTCTAACATTGTTTGTCGCAAAACTTGCGGCTCGTACACGTTATTCCCTTGGAGCACGACTCGGCCTGCCGCCCACAGGTAGTAGTAATCGTAAGGATAGATCATCGCTTGCTCGAGTCGTATGCTCCTCTTGTACTCATGTACTTGAGAACGGGGAATCTTGGCTCTCACCTTTACCAAAGAGAGTAGTACGGTATCGGAGCAATCAAAAATTATCCAGAAAAATTAGGTCGAAGGGCATGTGAGAGGAGAATTTACGTTTTGATCTCGTCTCACTGAGTGTATGAATGAATCTCTGTAGAAGGTGGTAGATTCCTCAGCAAAGACCTGCGTAGAACACATGCTCAATGGAAAGAAAATTTGCGTTGTGATGCCCGCATACAACGCGAGAGAAACCTTAGAAGCAACCTATGCTGGCATTCCCCTTGAGATTGTCGATTCTGTTATTCTGGTTGATGATTCTAGCAGTGATGAGACTGCTGAACTTGCGCGCCAGCTTGGTATTACGACCATCGTACATCGTGAAAATATCGGTTACGGTGGGAATCAAAAAACCTGTTACCGTGCTGCACTAAAAGAAAACTCTGATATTGTGGTCATGCTCCATCCTGACTACCAGTATACACCGCGCCTCCTTGTGGCGATGGCGGCACTTATCGCCTACGGTGAGTATGATACCGCGCTCGGTTCTCGAATATTGGCACAGAATCCGATGAAGCGAGGAATGCCCGCATACAAGTATATTGCCAACCGCTTCCTGACCTTGTTTCAGAATATCCTTTCTGGGCAAAAGCTCTCTGAATATCACACCGGCTATCGAGCGTTTTCCAAAGAAGTTCTCGCCGCACTTCCGCTTGAAGAGAATTCAAACGATTTTGTTTTTGATAACGAAATGCTGGCCCAAATAATGTACTTTGGTTTCCGTATAGGCGAGATAAGCTGTCCCACACACTATGCTCCCGAATCTTCCTCAATTAGTTTGCAGCGAAGTTTGCGCTACGGTTTGGGCGTGCTCCTGGTAACGGCAAAATACGTATTAGCGAAGTCGTGTAACGTATCGTTCAGAATTTTCGCTGCAAACGGCAAAAAATTGTCCGTAAGTAACTCCTAATGTCACGCTGCCTCTACTGCGACTCTGAATCGCATCGCACCTTCAGCTCGACCTACGACACCGAGGCACGCGAATGGCCAATTCACCAGTGTCAAGACTGCTCAGCTCTTTTTCTCTCTCCAGCCCCAACCCCAGAAGAGTTGCAGCACAGCTATAGCAGCACATACTACGGGGAGCAGGAGCAGAAATTCGATACGTGGATCGGAAAAGCGAGGCTTTATTTTTCCCAGCAAAAATCTCGACGTGTTGCCTGCTTGCTTCCCCCTCCTGCCGACGTACTTGATATCGGCTGTGGTTCAGGAGAATTTCTAGAGCACGTTCACGCGAGAGGCTACCGCTGCACGGGAATTGAACTGGAAAGCGCCGCTCGACGCCTCCAACGCTTGGACAATATCAATATCGAAATTGGCGATATCAGTGAGATTGCGATGCCGGAAAGCGCATTCGATTTTATTTCGCTGTGGCATGTCGTTGAACATCTTCCGCACGCAAAGCGCATATTGAAGAAAGTAACCCGTTCTCTTCGCCCTGGAGGCTACCTCGCCTTGGCACTACCGAACAGTGAGAGCATTCAAGCCAGACTTTTTTCCGGTCATTGGTTTCATTGGGACCCCCCTCGACACCTTTTTTTGCTTGGCCGGGAGGCTTTAATCAAAGAAGTCGAATCTCTGGGCTACCAACTTTGCGATGAGCGCAATTTCCTCTTCGAATACGATCCATATGGGTACCAACAGAGTCTCCTGAACTACTTCTGGCCAGAGAAACGTGACCACCTTTATGAGGGCATTAAAGCGGGAGGAGAAAAGACTGATTCAACCCGGCTCCTAATGGAAAAACTTTACTTCTATCTATCAATCCCGCTTGCCGTGTGCCTCAGCACTTTCGAGAGTGCAGTGAATCGAGGCGGCACGGTCGAACTCTATTTCCGTAAACTAGAAAGCTAAGGATTCTCTGCGACCTAGGCGCTTTGATATTGCCCAAGCCTATAATTCCATTGGCATTATTCATTAATATTTCCAATCCATCTAGCCAAAACTATATTGATTCCTCGATGCTAAGAAATTAGTCTATCAGGTTTTTAAAATGGGAAGATTTACTTGCGCTTTGCCCCTGTAGGGACCGTGTGTACCACGAGACGCTACGGGTGTGCGCGTGGATAATTTGGTTTTTTTGAAGGGATCACGGACGTATGAGTTTTCAATCCGCCGGCGAAGTTTGGACTGGTACCGGAAATGAGGCTCGAGGGGGCCTCCATGTCAACGATGATATTTTTCGAGCGTTCGCTAAAAGCGATAATCAAATTTCATCGCTTCGTTTACAAGGCTCTCCTGTCACCGATGAGGGACTGGCCAATCTCGGAGATCTCTCTCCTCTTGAGGAGCTTTTCCTGATCGAAATGGGGATCTCGGATTGCGGCTTGGTGAACGTTTTTTCTCAACAATCGCTTCGGTCACTCGGACTGAACGGCTGCAAACGAGTTACGAGCAAGTCGTTTCCTGTCATCGGCAAGCTCGCAAAGTTAGAAATGCTTGTGCTCAGTGATACGAGTGTTGACGATACTGCGAGCGAGCACTTGTCTCGGCTTGTCAATCTCAAAGCGCTAAGCCTCGGCCACACGTGCGTCTCAAGCGAATGCCTCCGACATATCTCCACTTTGAGAAATCTTGAGCGTCTGAGGCTCTGCGGCACGGAGGTTGATGATTCTTGGTTGGAGCAACTGGGGACCTTGCCAAAGCTGCGGCGACTTTGTCTCAACGGCACGAAAGTCACTTCACGTGGAATCTACTCCCTGATTGAGCTGCCCGGTCTGCAGTCGCTTGAACTTCAGGATACCGCAGTCGATGACGACGCAGTTGAGGCGTTCTGCGAAATGCAAAATCTTCAGCTCCTCTCCTTGGCCAAGAGCAAGGTCTCGGCTGAAGGCTGTCTGAGCATAAAAGAACGACAGGGCTGTGCGGTGGGCTACGCCTAGAAGTGTTTTTCACGTCTCTTTCCACAGGAGTCTTTCCTAAGGGGGCGACGTGTGTAAGGAACTTCTGATCCACGCTCGCCCTATTTCTTCTGCTTTTCCTTTCGCAAGAGCGATGTCCGCAGTACACTCAGCGCATGGACGATGATAGCAAAGAGAAAAATGACGCGAGCGTGTTCTACGACGGCGATTGCCCCATGTGTCGGGCCTTTACCGCTCATGTTGAGCCTCAAGGACCAGAAGACTCGACCCGCTTTCAAAACCTGCGAGACTCCGAGCTACCAACAGAAATTGAGCGCGAAGCCGCAGAGCGACATATCCACATTAAGGACTCAAACGGAGAGATACTCAAAGGCGCACCGGCGGTCTTAAGAATTCTGGAACGAAAGTCCAAATAC
>CAYGNZ010000220.1:3811-6048 GCA_964351345.1 uncultured Bdellovibrionales bacterium
TGTCTACCTCGGCCGACTACCCATTTTTCGCTCTCTTGCCGCGATGCTCTATTCATTTATCGCTGCAAATCGCTTTTTTCTATTTGGCCCTTACGCCAGGCTCTACTGGACAAAGAATACGATCGCAATTGGATTCCTCATCCCGCTAGTAATCACTCGCAAGCTCTGGCTTGGTGCTTCTTCACGCTTTTACTCCTTGTCGCCGGTGTTTGACTGGCTCCCCGCAATCGATTACCCCCTTGATCACCTTCTTGTGATCCTAATGGCAGCGTTGCTGCTGCTCATTGTCGTACTGCCTAATCCGCGCCTCGCGATCCTGCTGTTTCTGGGCATTTGTGTGCCCTATAGTTTCTGGGATCAATCGAGATGGATGCCGTATAACTATCAATTCGTGGCCATGTTCCTTCCCTTAGCAGTGTTTGACTGGAAGCCCGAGCCGGATACCGCGAAAGCTGAAGCGAAATGGCAATCCATCTGCGCGATGCTGGGAATCGTGGTGATTGGTATTTGGATGTGGAGTGGCATTCACAAGATAAATATGCGCTACCTCGCCGTGGGTTATCCCTGGCTGCTAAGCCCCTTTACCAAATTCCTTCCCGAGCACTGGCTTGGTTGGATCTACGCCACAGCTTTTCTCAGCACACCTGTTGAGACGGGCGGCGCACTACTGTTGTTTTTTCGACGAACGAGAAAATTAGGCGTCCTCGTAATAACAACCATGCATTGCTTTATCCTACTCGCCTTCGGACCTTTCGGACACAGCTTCAATCACAGCGTGTGGTCTTGGAACATAGCGATGCTGTTCTTTCTTTGGCTGTTTTTTTGGAATAACACTCATCTTTCTGCTCGCGACATATTACTCGGCAATGGAGTATTACATAAACTTCTGACCGCACTCTTTTTTGTCATGCCGGTATTGAGCTACTTCGACTCTCTGGATGATTTTTTTGCCCATAAGCTGTACTCCTGGTCAACAATGGAAGCCGAAATAGAGTTACTTTCTGACGACGTGAGCACGCAGATACCTGAGGAGATGACCCCTTGGATTCATCAAGTAGAGAATCGAAAATTTGTTCATATACTGGAGTGGTCGTACTCTCTTTTTGAAAGTCCTCCGTATCATGCGAAGCGGGTGTTTAAATCGATATTTCACGCCACTTGCCAGCACGTGCAAGACAAACAGGACCTCCAACTCGTGATCTACGCACCACCAAATTGGCTCACGGCACGCTCAGAACAAATTCGCTACCGCTGTGGGCCAAGCGCTCCAGTTTTGCTAGAGTAGCTGCTTGAGGAATTACCAAGAGCAATAGCGTGCAAGAATTAGATGTAATTATTATTGGCGGTGGAGTGCTCGGTAGCAGCCTGAGCTATCATCTCGGGAATCGGGCAAAGTCCGTCCTCCTTCTTGAACGTGAAGTTTTGCCAGCAATGCATGCTTCCGGCAGAAACGCCGGAATGATGCGTGCGCTCTACCGTAACCCCCAGCTTACCGAGTGGGCGATAAAGTCAATCGCCAGCTGGCCGAAAGAGCTTTCAAAAAATTACTTTCGACAAACGGGCTCTCTAGTAGTCGGAAGGGAGATACCAGATCATCATCCACAAGTTTTTACTCAACGACAGCATCGCACTGCGACCGGGAAGATCTTGCCAGCAGTATTCACCGCAACAGATGGACTGCTTGATTCTCCGGCTTACGTAAACCATCTCCTCCGCCTCTGTGATACTTCTTTTGTAAGTAAAAGACTTTCGACCAAAGTGTTAGATATCGAACGCAATGGGGCAGATTGGCTCGTGCATTGCGAGTCTGGTGAGACTTTTAAAACCGCACAACTTGTAAACGCAGGGGGTGCCTGGATTAATCAACCGCTCGAGTCGCACTTTTCTGCACTTCAGGTTGATGTAAAAGCCTATGCACGGCACTTACTGCTCGTGCAAGACTGGCCCAGCAAATGGATGCCCTGTGATGATGTGGGATTCTATTGGGACGAAGATGCTGGATGGTATATGCGCCAGTGGGATGCCGATTCTCGATTGGTTTCGATTTGCGATCAGACACCTTGCATACCCGAACGATTCGTTCCCGCGCCTGATATCGCTGAGCGGACTGCGGTCAAACTCTTGGATGCCTTGCCTGAGATAGCCAACACACTACGCATCGCTAGCTCGTGGCATTGTTTCCGAACGTATACCGAGGATCAGCTACCGATTTTCGGTCAGGACCCCAATTGCGCCGG
>CAYGNZ010000221.1:0-5690 GCA_964351345.1 uncultured Bdellovibrionales bacterium
AAGCAGCGATGCCAAAAAAGCCCTCAAACAAGGGTTTTATTTAACAAGACAAACAGTAGGGGAGGAATTGCGGCTCGAATGTGTCTTTTTTCTGCAAAATGATGGACGAAACTCCTACAAGCAATGCACGGAGGCGCAGCGAAGGTCGTTCGCCTTAGCAATTCTCAAATGAATTTTTTATCAAGGGAGCACGACCACGAGTAAGCGATCAGGACGGTCCAAACTTAGAACTCGATACTCAATTTCATCAGACGCCGTTACTCGCAAGACAAGTTCCGAGGAAGAATTGCGATACAGGCGAGCACGTAAATGCTCTGACTGACATTCGAGTTGCGTTTGATTGTCTCTTTCGGAAGTTCGAAGTTGTTTCGCTACTTGGTGCAAGACGATGTCGACTGCGTCAGAGCGTATTTTCTGCACCTTAAACGCAGTCATTTTTTTTAGACCAAGGGTCACGTAGGCAAGTTC
This sequence comes from uncultured Bdellovibrionales bacterium, assembly GCA_964351345.1. Taxonomy (GTDB): domain Bacteria; phylum Bdellovibrionota_C; class UBA2361; order SZUA-149; family SZUA-149; genus SZUA-149. The sequence continues at coordinate 469 of CAYGNZ010000221.1, forward strand.
AGAATCTTCTTCGCAAAGAAGCGTGCGTAGAGTGTTGTCGCTTTGCACCTCTCGAGGAGTTTCTTTGACTGTTGTAGATGGAGAAAGCAGGCCCCGAGTAGACTGCTGAGATTTGGACTCAACGTTTGCCGAAGCTCTATCAGTTGGCACGGTCTCTTTCGGCGGAAAGCTGTTTCTGTACGTTTGTGAAAGCGCAGCGACACTCGCGCGCGAGTCCTCTAAGCTCACACCCTTGGGCATTGAGGGCTGGTAGTCCTTTATTTTCGGCACCTCTTTAACGCTTAGTTCTTGCGAGGTGATATAGTCGAGTAACTTTGGCTCATCTTTAAAGTAGGTATAGACCGCCGATTGTGCGCTTCGCCCAGGAGCGGTATCTGCGTAGGTGCCGATAAGTCGTTTGAAACGGTGTGCAGCCGAGCGCTTCTCCCCCTGTTTCAGATAAAATCGGGCTACGGCGGACTCATGTAAGGCCAATTGCTCACGAGAGGCGACAATTCCTCGTCTCGCAAGAGCAGAGAAGGAGTTTTCGGGATAGAGTTCGATTAATGACTGGTAATGTTTGATGGCAGTTCGAAGAGGTGACTGATCATTTGCAGGACCACGGTACTGCAAACGATAGGTCTCGGCGACTTGAAACATTACGTAGGGAACCGCTTCGTGTTTTGGTCTGAGACGTAGAAAATCCTGATAGCTCTCTAGCGCTTCCGTGTAATTACCTAGTTGAAATTCAGCATCAGCAGCTTTGAGTTCTGCAAAAGCGGAATAGTAACTACTGGGGTATTTTTCCTGCAAAGAAGTGAAGGATTTTTTTGCCAGACTATACAGACCTCCGTCGTAGGATTTCATCCCTTCATGGAGTAGTTCTATTTCTTCATCAATATTCGGAACCGCTTCAGCTTCGGCTGACTTCTCTGGAGTGCTGTCAAATTCGGGATCATACTGGCCAACTGAGTTTCCACCTTTGTCTGAACGGTTCGTAGAGCAGCCAGAAGGAGAGGACAGAAGGAGGCAGCACAGCAGCAATGCCAATAGGCGTGGCGACTTAGACGAGCTAGTAGAAAGAGGAGAGGAATATTCCAACAATAGAATGCAGTCTCTCCCTCTCCGCGAGGGAAGGCCAGCTCTACTACACCTCTTCAGCAAGGAATCAATTACACTACTCAATGGGGATAGGTTCCCAACACAAATTACGACAAGTCATACACCCTAATGCTCTTTACTGCTCGCATGGTCAAGATTAACGAACAAGCCAGCCACGGCAAGCTTGCATCTGGGTGAGTTTAGCAGCAACAAAGCCTCTGGCAATAGATGCAGCTAAGCTGGACTCAAACTGAAAAATCCGTTGCGAATACTATGAGGACGGATTGGATGAAACTTTTACGGCTTCTTTAAGACCCGACCCGGCGCGAAAAGCGGCAACGTACTGCTCTGCGATTCTCATCGGCTCGTGTGTTTTTGGGTTTCGCGCGACAGTTGCTTTTCTGCGACGTCGTTCAAATGTGCCGAAACCAGAAATCGTAATCTTTTCCCCCGCCGCGACCTGCTCCTTAATCAAATCAGTGATTGATCTTAGAATCCTGTCGGCCTCTTTTGGCGAGAGCCCTGTTCGCTCCGCGACCTCAACTACAAGCTCAGATCTCGTCATCGGCTCGTCCTTTTGATTTATGTTAGTAAGCGGTCCCTTCGAGCACTGTTTCGCTTTGGTCTCAAAGATAAAGCTCCTTTAGCGGGAAAATCCATCTAAAAGATACCCTGTAGAAAAAGCCAGAGCGATTTACTGCCGTAAGTCCTTTAAATTAATAACTCTTACAGATATTAACGCAGTACGCCAGACAAACTAACGAGCCAAACAAACTAATGAGTTTGTCCAAGCAAAAATTGTTCGGGCCCTTATGCTAGAGACAAATTAGCTCAACACCGCGTTTCTGCTTAGAAGGCTACTAGGAACAATTTGGATGCGCAAGAATAATTCGCCAATTTTCCTTTATAATTAGATGGTTGTGCCGATGGTTCCTAATTCAGATCCTGAGTTTCGCTAGTGCTCGAATTCAGTAACAAGCAGCAGAAGCTTGTGATGCAAATTGTCCGGAATTCTCCTTAGTTTTGCCCGCTTATATTCACCTTTCATCCGAGCTAATTCTAAGCGACCTAGTTTGCTTGACATTCCTTGATTCATTGAGGCAATTGATGTTCGAATCCTTGCAGAAAGAAGCTCGGATTCGGAATCGAGTAGTCGCTATTCCTAGGACGTCACTCTCCGCGTGAAAGTTTTTGGCGGTTCCTTGAACCCTCACTTTCTATTAACGATTCACTCACAAATCTCGACGGGAACGCATACACCATGAAAGTGCTCAGCTTACTTTGCTTCATCCTACTGCTTAGCTCTTGTGGCGGAGGAGGTGGTGGTGGGGATTCTCGGCGGACCAGGGATACTGCGATTCGAATTATCCATGGCTCTTTAGACGGTGCACCGGTTGAAATTACATTCGATGCTGAAGATGAGGAAGCCGTGCGGAAAGCGGCCTTTGGTGAAGGCAGTAGTTTTCGCCGAGTAGAGGCTGGTCCGATTGCTCTCAACGTGGAGCGGGCAAACTCTCAAGGAGTTGGTCTGGGAATAGTGAGTGCCGAACTAGAAAACGAAACGGAATACACCATTTTCATCAACGGTGAAGCTCGCACAGGTAGTATTCGAGCGACCCTGCTGCCTGAAGCAGTGCTACAGCCAGAAGTTGGCATGGCGAGGGTTCAGCTACTCCATGGCGTTGAGAACCTTGGACGCTTGCGGCTGCGGGTTGGAGGGGAGCTCAGCACAGCGATTAGTCGCGGAGCTGCAAGTTCATTTATGGATATTGTATCTGGACCTCAGAGTTTTGAGGTGTTGAATGCTGACGGAGGAGTGGTGGCACGCCTCAGCCTTGAAGTCGAGGACCAAAGCGAAATTACTATTCTTGCAGCCGGAGACTCTAGTCTCGGCTTTGTAATTGCAAAGAGTTTCGTTGATTTCGATTAAGCTTTCAAAATAGAAAACACTCGATGAGGAGCGAGCGCTTCTGCTCCGCAAAGCTCTGTAAGCTCAATCATAAAACCACAGCCGACAATTTCGGCGCCTAAGCCGCGCAGCAATGAAATACTTGCTGCCGCTGTGCCACCCGTCGCTAATAGATCGTCAATTAATAAGACCTTGTGTCCGTTCTCAACGGCATCACGGTGAATTTCAAGTGTATCCTGCCCGTATTCTAGTAAGTAGGAGATGCTCTCAACCTCATGCGGCAATTTTCCCGGCTTTCTGATGGGGATAAACGGAAGCCCTAAACGCTCGGCAAGAGTAGCACCGAAAATAAAACCTCGAGATTCAATGCCGACTATCGTATCGATTGCAGTATTTGCGTACTGCTGAGCGAATACATCCGTCGTTTCGCCCAACATTCCCGGGGTTTTAAGAACAGTGGTGATGTCGAAGTAGTTTATTCCGGGTTTGGGGAAGTCAGGAACAATTCTAATGGTTTCTCTCAACTTTTTCGCGAAGCCTTCGCTCATCATCGCTCTCCTGTTCGCTATTGCCCTGCTCAATGCCAAGCATTTTAATATCTTTGCTAGACGGGGAGTTTTGTCAATTTTTACTCCGTGAGTTCGCATTGAGGTTACTGAACTGCCCAGATAGCTTGGCAAAATAATCTCTCTTCCAAGCAGCAGTGGCTCAATTGTGCCGGTATAGGTATAGTTCGGGAACAAGCGATTATTCTAATTCGCTCCCAAGCCATCAGAGCCCCTTGGACTCTCCGATGCGCTGTCCCGAATGAGCAGTTTACTTAGGGCTTGCCCTACGAAAAGGAAGTACGAGTTTGAGCATCCCAGAGTCCACTATTGAAGAAATCAGATCACGGGTCAGCATCGTGGAGATTGCATCTGAGTTCTGCGACGTCAAACGCTCTGGATCGAAGCACCTCGCCTGCTGTCCATTCCATCAGGAAAAGACACCCTCGTGTTCTTTTAACGAAGAAGAGGGCTTTTTTTACTGCTTCGGCTGCGGAAAGAAGGGAAATGTCTACACCCTGTTGATGGAACTTCGCGGAATGAGTTTTCCTGATGCAGTGCGCTCCTTAGGTGAACGAGTAGGGATCGCGGTGCGTGATGATTCTCAGAACTCCCACAGAGCTTCAAATCAGGTGAGTGAAAAAGTAATTCTTCGAGAGGTCGTTGCTGCAGCGGCCCGGGCGTATATCCTTACCCTACGTTCTGAGGAGAGCGGGCGAAGCGCCCGTGACTACTTCTCCCAGCGTGGTCTCTCGGAATTGACCCAAAAAAGGTACTGCTTAGGATACGCCCCAGCTCACTGGGAATTTATCGAAGAGCGGACCAAAAGCATTTTAGAATCTGGCACTTTCAGTGGAAAACTCGAAGCCGTGCCCCAATATCTGCGAGCGCTTGGCTTAATTAAACAGCGAACGAGCGAATCAGAGGAGGCTCGTTCGGGGTATTACGATGCGTTTCGAGATAGAGTTATTTTTCCAATACTGAGGAACGACAATACCCCAGTGGCCTTCGGCGCTCGTTTACTTAAAGACGGGGATGGTAAACAGCCGAAGTATCTTAATTCATCCGAGAGTGCGCTCTATCAAAAACGGAAAATACTTTACGGCTTGGGCCCGGCATTGAATGATATTCGCTCTCGACGGCACCTCTATTTAGTCGAGGGCTATATGGATGTCCTCTCGCTCGTCGACGCCGGCGTGCCCAACGTTTTGGCAACGTGTGGGACGGCGGTCAGCGAAGACCATGCTCGGGCAATATCTCGGTTCGCCGATCGAGTTACTCTTGTGTTTGATGGTGACCTTGCCGGCAAGAAAGCGGCAGCACGCTGCTTTGAAGCCTTTCTAAATACGGGTGTAGAAGTAAGCGTTCGTAGCCTTCCGGATGGCGAAGATCCAGACACCATTGCACGAAGTCATTCGAGCAGTTCTGTAATCGAATACCTCTCTCGCGAGCAGTCAGGGGTACTTTGCCTCTATCTTTCTCAACTTAAAACCGACGTCGGTGGAGAGCATGAAATCTCGAGTGCCGCATTGATGGGTAAGGTGGCAGAGCGTTGCTCACAAACCTTGGCCAAAGTTCGAAATCCAGTGGAAAGAGATATGTACATTCAGGAGGCTGCAGAGTTTTTAGGCATTTCGGCCTCCTCCTTAGCCTCAATCGTACAGAATCAACAACAGCGCGCACTGAAT
>CAYGNZ010000221.1:5700-6043 GCA_964351345.1 uncultured Bdellovibrionales bacterium
CACTCTCGAATAGTAAGCAATCCTACACTTTGTCCTCTTCTCAGAACTTCTCCTCTGATTACACAGATCACTCACCGCCCGTTGACAGCTATTCGTTCGAAGGTGCCGAAGCTGAAGAAGAGAGTGAGCAAAAAAACTCCAATAACTTTTCACGAAGTAATGAGCGTTTTCATCATGAACTTATCGTTGCAATTCTCAGCGAGCCGCTTCTTGCCCCAACCGCGCTAGAAATCCCCTCGCTGATTGGCTCCGAGCAAGAAGGGGAGCATACAGCCCTACCGGAGAATCTACTCAGGTTTCTTGAACACGTGGCAGAAAAGGGCCTCCCCGTGAAGGTGCCTGA
>CAYGNZ010000222.1:0-6031 GCA_964351345.1 uncultured Bdellovibrionales bacterium
AAGTGACCAAGGGCCCTTACGCCAGGGGATGAGTGCCTCAACAGTCTTTTGTAGCAGCGGTTTTTGCTCTTCCACGGTAGCTGAAGAATTTTTGAAGGTGACCGCTCCTGAATACTCATCGATAGAAATGTCCGCAGTTTCTCCCTTTCGTCCACCTTCAAGCGCGACAAGAGATTTGTTGACGATCTCCCAATGCTCACGGTGAATCGCCTCTTCACGCTCAGTATGCAACGACTGAAGTCGAAGAAACACCTCATCGGAGCAACTTTCATTGAGAAGATTCCGTGATACTGGCTTATCCATCTACGTAGTTTCGATTAGCAATGAGTGGAAGCAGTTCTTCCTAAAACTCATTTTTTGGGTTAGCGTCTAAGGAGCACTTTGGTAGGCACACTATGGAAAACCTTAAAGTAAATCTCTTTCTAGTTAGCATCGTTGGCGCTGCGTTTGTTTGGGGTTATCAGAAAGAAAATATTCGTTCAGCCTTTTTCTCGCAAACAGCTCCAAAGGCTACCGAGGTCCCAGATACTAGCGATTCTCTGCCCGACAATAAAGCACCCCAAGTAGTCAGCTCACCAAAGCCGCCGAGTCGCACAGGGCTCCAGCCTACTGCAACACCGGGAGTGCTCACTGCTCCCGCGGGCCTTCCAAGAGTCGCAAGTTCTCCCACTCCCTTCCCCTCACCGAATTTTCCTGCAAGACGACGAGACGCAGGAACGCCGCAAGCAACTCCCACACCATACGGCTTCAACAGACAGGGTGCAGGCTCAGACTCAGCAAGCAACCCCTATCAAGAGTTTTTGAAGAAGCGATCTCAGCAGCAGCAGAACACGAATTCCGGCCTCTCTGATACGATGAATTCAATCAAATCTGGCGGTATTCGAGATCAACAAATAACCCGTCGAAACGCCTACTTTGAAAAACTCTCCCAACAGCTAAAAGACCTCAAAGGCGAACAAACACCAAGTCCTGAAAAAGCAGACGCACAAGACGAAGTATCTTCCGAGGAGGCCACGCCGACTGACGACGTAGAGACAAACGAACTACAGGCAGATCAAGAGCAAGAGGAGTTTTTCGAGGAAGAAGGAGAGCAACTCGGTGAGGAAGAATTTATTGAATTTGACGAACAAGCACCCTAGCGCCAAATCCACTTCTGCTTATTGAAGTCGACTCAGATAGATTTCGTAACTTTGAGTGAGCGCTTCCATACTTGCTTCAATGATGTTTTCGGAACATCCCACGGTCGACCAGCGTTTTGTGCCACAGACAGCCTCTATCACCACCCGAGTCTTTGCTGAACTCGCCCGCTGAGGGTCCAAAATTCGCACTTTGTAGTCAGAAAGATGTACCTCTCCTAAGCTAGGAAACTCAGGCACAAGTGCTTTTCGCAAGGCCTGATCAAGCGCGTGCACCGGTCCGTCTCCCTCGGCTGCAGTGTGGTAGCGAGTATCGGCGATTTGCACTTTCACCATCGCCTCGACTTTCATCGCGGCTCCCTCGCGCCGCTCAGAAACAACCATCAAATCTTGTACTTCAAACGGTGGACGATACCCCTGCTCCCTCCGGCGAATAAGCAACTCCACGCTAGCCTCAGCATTTTCAAACTGATAGCCGTCCTGCTCTAATGATTTAATTTCACTCAGCAGCTCCTTTTCAACACCTTCAACGTTGAGGCCATGATCAGACGCTAAGGCACGGACATTCCCCCTGCCCGAGAGTTCAGATACCACTGCATTCCGCTCATTTCCCACGCTTTCTGGAGGAATATGTTCATAGCTTGCTGCGAATTTTTGCACCGCAGCAACATGATTAAGGTTCGCACATTCACTGATTGTTCTTGAGAGGCCGGTGAGCTCTTCGAGCTTTTCGTCGCTGACACACTTCGCTCCGAGTTTAATTTGTAGCGAAGGAATGAGACTGATTAGATTAGCGTTCCCGCATCGTTCTCCGTAGCCATTGACCGTACCTTGCACGTGACGAGCACCGTTAAGAATAGCTGAAAGCGAATTTGCCACAGCAACCTCAGCGTCGTTATGGGTGTGTATTCCTATTTGCACTGATAGTTCGGTTCGAATTTGCGATAGCGTATGAGCCACGTGCTGCGGCAGACTTCCGCCATTGGTATCACAGAGCACAAGCGTATCCGCACCGCCTCTTTCTGCAGCGAGCAAGGTCTCTAGGGCATACGAGGAATCGAGCAAATACCCGTCAAAAAAGTGCTCTGCGTCATAGATTACCTCTTTGCCGTTTTGCTTCATCCAGGCAACGCTTTGCTCTATCATCCGTAAGTTCTCTTCACGGGATGTTTCGAGAATTCGCTCGACATGGAGCACAGAAGATTTACCAACGAGTGTTACGACTGGAGTGTTCGCAGTGAGTAATGCCTGAAGATTGTGATCATCTTCCACACCTGAGTTCGCACGTCGAGTACTGCCAAAAGAGGCTATCTTGCTGTGGGTGAGCTCAAGCTCCTGCACGCGCTTGAAATACTCTGAGTCTTTCGGATTCGAACCTGGCCAACCACCTTCGATATAGTCCATCCCGAATGCATCGAGCAACGTGGTGATATGAAGCTTATCTTCGAGTGAAAGGCTTATTCCGCGTTGTTGGGTTCCGTCACGAAGGGTCGTGTCGTAGAGGTAGACCTTCTCCCCGCGTAGCTCTGAGGCTGAATACTCCTGCTGCGGCATGCTGGATTCCTCCTTACGCGTCAAAGCAACAACGGCGTTTTTGAGGTGTGTTTCGCCTGAGTGTTAGGAGCAATTCAGGCGAAACACACACTACCGTTTCTGTCCACGCTACAGGACTACCGTGCAGCGCGTGAGACGCTATTACTAATCGTCCTTGAGCCAGGACATTTTTGCCCGCAACTCTGCACCGACCTTTTCAACTGGGTGTGCAAGATCTTTGTTAAGCAAGGCATTGTATCGAGGCAATCCGGCCTGATTCTCAAGAATCCACTCCGCCGCAAATTCACCATCTTGAATCTCCGCAAGGATCTTTCGCATTTCAGCTCGAGTTGCATCATTCACCACACGAGGTCCGCGTGTAAGGTCACCGAACTTCGCTGTTTCGCTGACAAATTTGTGCATACGGGCGAAACCGCCTGCATAAATCAAATCAACGATTAATTTCAGCTCATGCAAACACTCGAAATACGCGATTTCGGGCTGATACCCTGCCTCGACAAGTGTTTCAAAGCCTGCTGCAATAAGCTCCGTGGCTCCACCACAAAGCACCGCTTGCTCACCGAACAGGTCTGTTTCGGTTTCTTCAGCGAACGTTGTTTCAATAACACCCGCTTTTGTTCCACCAAGACCATCTGCGTATGCCAGCGCTCGTTGAAAGGCTTTCCCGCTTGCATCGTGCTGAACAGCGATAAGGCATGGTACGCCGTGCCCTTCTTCATACGTTTGCCGAACAAGAGCTCCCGGACTCTTTGGTGCGATCATGACGATATCAACATCAGTGGGCGGCTTAATCTGACCGAAGTGGATATTGAGTCCGTGAGAGAAGAGTAAGCTTGCTCCAGCCTTGATGTTGGGCTGAACCGCTTCTTTATAGACCTTCGCTTGCGCCATATCGGGCACGAGAATCGCGATAAGGTCAGCATCTTTTACCGCCTCAGCGGGTTCCATTGGACTCCAGCCTTCCTCTTCCGCCTGTTTCCAGGTCGGTCCCCCGGCTCGAACACCAATAACGACATCGAGTCCACTGTCTCGCAAATTCAGCGCTTGAGCACGACCCTGACTACCGTAACCTAAAACGGCAACTCTCTTGCCACTCAAGGCACTTGCGTCAACGTCTTTTTCTGAAAAATGCTTCGCCATCTCTTCTCTCCTCTTTGCGACTGTTGGCGTACACCAAATATTCGCGTTGTTGTTGTATTCTTTACCTATCTGCGTAACAGGTCGTGAAGTTCACTTTGCGTCCTGCTGCTACGCCTCTCCTATCGATTGGCAAGCGCCAAAATCGCTCACTAGGGGACATTGCGCCTCTCACTCGCAGCTATTGTTGCGAGGAACTTGCCATTCTGCGGAAATGAATCTGGGGCTGGCGTTCAATCAAGCTAAGTAATTACACTAAAACACTCGATTTAGCTGAAACGACGCCCTAGTTCCGGAATCGAAGTCAGAACCAAAGTTCGACGTATCCGCACTGAACTGCCCTGTTTCAAAACTCAGTATCTCAGGCTTGCCTAACGCCTTCCTCAGAATCTGCTGAATTTCCGGGTAGATTTACCAGCAATAAGCGCGAAAGCTAACAATAGTGGGGGAATTAGTCAATAAAACCGCGGAAGAAAACCTGTCAATTTCCCTTAGTAGGTCGCCATAACTTCATCAAATGCCTAGAGCGAGGAATTTCACTCAAGGCGCTAGCAAAGCGGCTGAAATAGCGGTCGCTGCTTGAGAGCGAATCGGCTAAGTTCAGAGCTAAGAGAATAATAAATAAAGGATAGAGGAAATGCTTAACAAGGTACGAGAGTTCTTTTCCGGTAAAACTACCCTAGAGGTTGATAAGTCAGGCGAGCCAAGCAGCAAAGATCTACAAATCGCAAGCGCCGTGTTGCTGTTAGAGATGGCAGGTTCAGACAAAGACTACGCGCCCGAAGAAGTGAAAGCCTGTTTCCAGGTGCTCGAACAACAATTTAATATCGAGGACACCGAGACCTTAGAGATCTTTGAAACAGCCGAAAAAATGCGAGAAGAACAGGGCAAAATTGACCAGTTCGTAGCCACAATCAATGAGGCCTTCAATGACAAACAGAAACAACTACTGATGGCGATGATTTGGAAGGTGATTGTTGCTGATGAGGTGGTAGAGCATTTCGAACAGCGTTTTGCGACCCAATTACGGACTCGTCTCCAACTCACCAGAGAACAAGCTGAAGCAGCGAAAAACCTAGCCCTTGATGGAGCCCTGTAGAGCTTACCCACGACTAGTTTGAACGCGAAACAGCCGTATGCGCTCTCTTCTCGCCTCTCTCATTAACGCAGGCACCGCAGTATTCAAATTTATGCGCTTATCCTAGGGCAAAACTCGACGCGGTCCGATTCGATATTATTACGCAACTTCAAGCAGCCTTCCCTACTCCTAACTTCATGGGATTACGAGGGATTTGTCTCAAAAGATTCTTCTCGTGCCGAGGTTTTTGGAATCAGCCTGAGCCCTAGCTCAATTACCTTTTGGACTAGCGATGAAAACGATTTTTCTTGGAGGAGCGCAAAGAACGGGTACTACCCTGCTGCAACTTGCGCTTTGCCAAAGTCCAGACACAAACGAAATGCTCGGTGAAGCCCGATATTTTACCGAACTGCTACGGGCCTATCGCCGAAGTGCTCGGACCAACGAGATCTCAAGTTATTTTACTAACCCAAAGCAATTCACTGAATTCCATCAAAAGATTCTCTACTCGTTTCTAGCACAAAGCAGTGCACACCTTGGCAATCCAGACACCTTGGTTCTCAAGGACCCTAATTTTGCTCGATTGCTTCCGGAGCTACTCCATCTCGTGCCGCATGCTCGTGTGATACTTCTCGCAAGGGACCCTCGAGATGCCATTGCTTCAATGAAGCGCGTAAATCAAAGAGCAATTGAGCTATACGGAAAACCGGCACTTCCCCAATCCATCGCACATCTTTGCCAGCATTTTCTTTCTTTTTACGCCACGGCCTTACACCCGAACAACCAAGAGCTATTTAAAGAACGTGTTCGCGTGCTGCGCTACGAAGATTTGGTGCTCAAAGCGGAGGAAACTTTTGGCATGCTCAGCACGTTCTCAGGAATCTCGCTCAGCGAGGTAGATGAAGAGACCGAGTTCTCTTCCGGTAAACTAAACTACTCTGAGGATCAAGAGATCTCCCCGTGGTGGTCCAAGCACTATGGCAAGGCTTTTCAGGCGAGTTCCATTGGTGCCTATGCTAAAGAATTAAGCGACGAGGAGGTTTTAGAGATCCAAAGTCACTGTAAGGGTTTTATGCACGTCTTAGGATACGCGAGTAGCAGCAATGGCTAACGTACTTGGTTTACA
>CAYGNZ010000223.1:0-6021 GCA_964351345.1 uncultured Bdellovibrionales bacterium
AGCCAAGCTTCTTACGAGTGGTGAATAGAAGCGGTCTCCAACTTGCGGAGGAATATTTGAACTAGAGCTTGCTGCTGGCGCAGGTTCAACCACAGTTGCGCTCTGAGGTTCCGGAGATTTTGGCTGTGCCGCTTGTTCAGGAGCAGGCTCAGGAACCTCCGCAGTTGCTTCTTGCGTAGGGGCGCTTGTCGAGGCGCTGGTGTCAGAGTCGATAATTGCGATCACGGATTTTACTTCAACCGTGTCACCTTCATTGGCTAGGATTTCTACAATTTTTCCTTCCGCTGGAGCGGGGATTTCGGAGTCAACTTTGTCTGTGGAGATCTCAAGAATGGTTTCGTCCTTCTTTACCTCATCGCCAACATTCTTCAGCCATTTCAGAATCGTTGCCTCGGCGATTGATTCACCCATCTGAGGCATCTTCATCTCGGTTCTCATTTTTTTCTCCAACAGATATCCGCACCCAAAGCCTGGTAGCGGCGTGACTTTCGTAAAATCAGTAAAATAATAATGTAAGGAGTTTGGGACGCAAAATACTCAAATACTTGCGGCCAGATAATGTAACAAAATTTTGAATTTATGCGAGGGGCAATCGCGGGCGGTCTATATTACCGCAATTTTACTGCGGTCATGTCTTAATAGCGCAGTAAGCTCTTAAGACCTTTAACGATATCATCGATTTGCGGCAGCACTTGAGCCTCAAGCACGGGAGCGTGGGGCACAGGAGTGTTCTTCCCCGCAACTCTCATAACCGGGGCATCGAGATACTCAAAGGCAGATTCTGAAATTCTTGCCGCAACTTCCGCCCCAAAACCCATAAAGGCGGCATCTTCATGAACAATTAGCGCCCGTCCGGTGCGCTGCACACTGGCAAGAATGCTGCTGACATCAAGCGGCGCGATAGTTCTTAAATCAATTACTTCGACTTCGTAACCTTCTTCAGCGAGTTTCTCGGCGGCAATCTTGGATTTGTTTACCAAAGCGCCCCAAGTAATTACCGTTGCGTCACTTCCCTTGCGAACCGTTTTTGCCACGCCAATAGGAATGAGATCATCTGCGCCGCCAATTGGTCCTTTCGCATACACCTGTCGGTAAAGCCCTTTGTGCTCCAGAAAAAGTACCGGATCGGGACAACGGATCGCACTTTTTAATAAACCCTTTGCGTCAGTAGCATTGGAAGGCTCGATAATCACTAAGCCGGGAGTATGAGCAAAAGTCGCTGCGATGTTTTGTGAGTGATAGAGCGCACCGTGGATGTACCCTCCGACGGCGACGCGAACAACTGCCGGGCAAGTGAAGGCACCATTTGAACGGTAGTTCATCATCGCCAGCTCATTGCGAATCTGCATCATGCCGGTCCAGATGTAATCGCCAAACTGAATTTCAACGATTGGCTTTAGGCCAACTGATGCAAGTCCTATTGCGGTTCCAATAATACTCGCTTCAGCTAACGGGGAGTTGAAGCATTTTTCAGGGCCGTGCTTATCGGTAAGCCCCGTCGTGACGGCAAACACACCGCCTTTTCCGTACGCCACGTCTTGACCATACATTAAGGCGTCTGGGTCTCGCGCGAGCTCCTCATCAAGTGCTTTGTTCAGAGCATCCACCATGAAGAATTCTTCACCATTAGCTTCACGCTCCTCTACGTCGGGACGAGGATAGGTATCGACATACACGTGCTCAGAGTATGTGTCGGGGCGTGGATCTGCTTGTTGCTCGGCCCATTCAGCGGCTTGAGTAATCTCCTCGCTCACTCGGGCATTGATTTTGTCTAATTGCTCACGACTTGCAACTCCCCGTGCGATTAACTCTGATTTGAAATGCCCAATGGGATCTTTCTGGCGATCCTTCGCGATGTCCTCCGGTGTGCGATACTTCGCTTGGTTATCGGAAATGGAATGACTTTGTAGTCGAACCACATGGGCGACCACCACACTGGGGCCTTCACCCGCGCGAGCGCGGGCAACCGCTTCTTGCATCGCCTCGTAGCTCTCCCAGTAGTCAAGACCGTCGACTTCAATCACCTCTAAGCCTTCATAGCCCTTTGACATCTCCGCCACACTCTCTCCGGCGATCTGCTCGGAGATATGCACTGAAATGGCAAACTGATTGTCTTGAATCACAAAAATTACCGGCAGCTTTTCTCGCGCGGCCCAGTTCAGTGCTTCATGGTAATCACCTTGGGCGGTCGTTCCTTCTCCCGCAGACACGTAAACAACTTGATCAGTTTTTCGAAACTGAGAAGCCTTTGCCGCACCAACTGCTTGAAGAAATTGCGTTCCAGTAGGGGAACTCTGACTGACGATGTTGAGATCTTTGTGCCCGTAATGCATCGGCATCTGGCGGCCACCAGAGTTTGGATCAGCCGCTTTATTCATCGCATTGAGCATTAACTCTTTGGTGCTCATACCCCAAGAAGTGACAAACGCCATATCGCGGTAGTAGGGATAGGCCCAGTCATATCCTGAGCGCATCGCTTGAGCTGCGGCAACTTGCACTGCCTCGTGCCCCGCGCAGCCGATCTGAAAATGACACTTATTTTGCTTGTAAAGGATGATTGCTTTTTCGTCGCTCATTCGAGCGCGAATCATATTCTCGTAGGCATCAAGGAGCTGTTGATTGGAAGGCTCCTCGATAACTCTGGTCTTCGCGCGGAGATCTTTGCGCTTGCGCACGATCTCCATGCGGCTGTGTTCCTCACAGATATCCTCTTGCAAACCTTCAGTCGTCATAGCCCTCGAAAATGAGTGTGAACTGTATATCGGGAACGGCACTCCGAATACTTAAGACGCAAATTTTATTAAATTATTTCATATGATTGGGGGGTAGACCAGAAATAGGGCTGGGGCGAACGCTCGTTCTAAATAGGGGGGCGCAATTGGCTCATTTAAGCCAATTGCTTAGCCGAGGGATCGCCTAAAAAGGTCTCGTAAGCGTTGTTGCGATAATTCGCCGCCAGTGCGCTAGATATGAATTGCCCGACCCAGGGCATCACCCATGGCTTCCATTACCGCTTCAGAAAGCGTGGGGTGTGCATGCACTGTGTTGAGCACACTGGATGCGATTCCCTCATGCGAACGGGCAACGCCGGCTTCAGCAATCATCTCAGTTGCTTCAGCGTGGATGATATGAACGCCGAGTATTTCCTCGATATCGGCATCGATTACCACTTTGACAAAGCCTTCGGTCTCCGCAGTTGCTACCGCCTTACCAATCGCTGAGAAGGGGAATTTACCCACTTTGATATTTCGACCTGTCTCTCTTGCCGCAGCCTCAGTCATACCAACTGACGCAACTTGAGGTTGGCAATAGGTGCATCCAGGAACGTTGCTGTAATCCATCGGATGAGGATGGGCCTCGGCGATGTGCTCTGCCGCAATAATTCCTTCATGGCTTGCCACGTGCGCAAGAAGCGGAGCGCCGATAATATCGCCAATTGCGTAGACGTTCGGCACTTGTGTCCGGTAAAAAGAATCTACCTGAACAAATGATTTTTCTGGGCGAATGCCAATTGTTTCCAGCCCAAGGTCCTCAACATTCCCTTGTACACCGATAGCAACGAGGCAGTAATCTCCAGTCCAGGTTTCCGTTGAATCACCAGAGCGAAGTGTTGCAGTGACTTGGTCGCCTTCTCGAGAAAGGTTCTCAACCATTGTTTTTGCTTTCACCTGCATTTTACGCTTCTTAAAGCTTTTCTCTAAGGCTTTCGAGACATCCTGATCTTCAATAGGCAGGATATTGTCCATCACTTCAACCACCGTAACTTCGGTGCCAAAAGAGTTAAAGAAATAGGCAAACTCAATACCAATGGCACCTGCGCCAATTACTAACATTTTTTTCGGCTGTGTTTTGAGTGCCAAGGCATCGCGGTAGGTAAGCACGCGTTCATGGTCAACGGGTAGATGAGGAAGCGTGCGAGCGCGTGCACCAGTGGCAATGATCAGTTTACCGTATTCATAGACTGTTTCTTCACCGTTCTCAGCACGAACGGTAACAAAGTTCCCCGGCTTAATCTTCGCACTTCCCATGACAAGAGAGATCTTGTTTTTCTTGAACAGAAACTCCACCCCTTTTGTCATTTTGCTCACCACATCGCGTGAGCGATCAATTATTTTCGGGAAGTCGTATCCTGTTTCACTGGTAGAAAGTCCAAACTCCTCGGCGTGTTGAAATGACTCATAGAGAGAAGCCGTCTTGAGCAGCGCCTTGGTGGGAATACAGCCCCAGTTAAGACAAACTCCTCCTGGAGCTTCTCGTTCGATAACCGCGACTCGCAATCCAAGTTGAGCTGCTCTAATGGCCGCGACATATCCGCCGGGACCAGCGCCAATTACAATGCAGTCAAAACGATTATCTGACATGGGGGAACTCCTGCGAGTGCTCTACAAAAATAAAAAGTCGAAAACGAATATCCAAGATTTGGAGGCGGCAGAATAAGACAATCGTCTGCCAAGGACAACCGGGAGCAGCGCAAAGTTCTTGAGCGAAATACTCACCTTCGCGAGCTGCACTCAGCTTGCTCGGCTCGCTTTGTGTTGCCTTACCAATGTGATAAATCGCTCCAGATACGATTCTCCGCGAATGGAAAGAACTAGTTGAAATACAACACT
Source organism: uncultured Bdellovibrionales bacterium (assembly GCA_964351345.1). Taxonomy (GTDB): domain Bacteria; phylum Bdellovibrionota_C; class UBA2361; order SZUA-149; family SZUA-149; genus SZUA-149. The sequence goes on from CAYGNZ010000223.1 coordinate 4,611, forward strand.
TTTTTGTAATGAGCATTTCACTCCCAGATTTTCTCTCAGACACGACGCTTGTTTTCTGGAGCGTTTTTGCCTTCGTGCTCCTGGTGATGTGGTTGTTCGCGCGATCTCGGCGTCGAAAAAAGAGTGAGCAAATTGAACGCGATCCCTCTGGGCTTTGGAAGTATCACAAAGATACTCACTATCGGCGCAAGCGGGCGTATCGCTCTGCGCTTGAAGCTGAGGCCGCAGAGAGCAACGGCAAGAAGAAGAAGAAGAAAAAAGACAAATCATCTGAGGATGAAAAGAAAAAACTCGTCATCGCACTAAGTTTTGACGGGGACCTACGGGCAAAGCAGCACAACGCGCTTGCGCGAATGGTTGATGAAATCGTGCTCAACAAGGACAAAATTGAAGAGGTAGTGATTCGCATCACCTCTCCAGGTGGGACAGTTCCTCAATATGGTCATGCATATTCTGAGCTGGAGAGAGTGCGCGAGCTAGGCATTACCCTCACCGCTTGTGTGGATGTAGTTGCCGCTTCCGGTGGCTACCTGATGTCACTTCCCGCTAATCGAATTATTGCCGCACCCTTTGCGATGGTTGGTTCCGTAGGGGTGATGGCATTTGTGCCAAACATTCGCCGTCTCTTAGTGAAGCACGACATTGATCCAAGAATGTTCTATGCGGGCAATCTAAAACGTACGGTTGGTTTGGTTGACCAAGCAAGCCCAGAAGAACAAGCGCATTTTCAGTCCCAACTTGATGCGATTCATGAGCTGTTTCGCTCCTCCGTGGTGAAGTATCGCCCTGCAGCAAAAATAGAACAAATTACCACGGGAGATCATTGGACTGCGGCAGAGAGTATGGAGAAGGAGCTAGGACTTGTTGATCAGCTCGGCACTAGCAGTGACTATCTTCTTCAGCGTAATGCCGAGCGAGATGTGGTCTATCTTGAAGTAAAACGTAGCGTATGGGAGGAGCGTTTTGGAGCGCTCACTTCTCGTCTCTACGATCAGATTGAGAGCAGATTGTTCGGCTACCCCTTAGGTTTGTAGAAGCGCTAGGCTCGATCTCGCGGAAGAAAGCTTCGAGCAGTCATTCGCTGTACGGCAATGTTGAGATTGAGTTCTGCTGGTAATCCACTGTCTTTCAGTTTTGCATCGAGTTCTTTGAGTAACTCAAGACTTTCTCGCAGCTCGGTTTTGCTAAACATCCGATTTGCAGCACCGAGATTTCGAATAAACCAAGCGTTTGATAATTCAGCGGCGATGCCTGAATCCTCCTCGTTTGCTGCCGCGCGTCCATGATTCGCGAGCAGTGTGCGAATACATCGACTAAGAAAGCTTGAGAGTTGCAAGGGGTGGAAACCTTGATCAACTAGGTCTCCCACAAGAGAGGTCGTCGCGGCAGGATTTTTCTTTGCGATTTGTTG
>CAYGNZ010000224.1:0-6021 GCA_964351345.1 uncultured Bdellovibrionales bacterium
GTCCTGCCTGAAGTGCGGGCAAATTTACCCAGTGGGCTTATTCTTGATGTTCCTTACGACTCAACAGAATATATCCAAGAAGCCATTCAAGAAGTAGTCAAAACCCTCGCTGAAACGATCGCTATCGTTATCTTGGTGATTTTCATCTTCATTGGGTCCTTACGCTCAGTTCTAGTTCCCGTGGTTGCGATTCCGCTGTCATTAATCGGCGGGGCGGCCTTGATGTTCTGGTTTGGATTCTCGCTTAATCTTCTTACCCTACTTGCAATCGTTCTCGCGGTAGGACTTGTTGTGGATGATGCGATCGTGATGCTTGAGAATGTCGAGCGCCACGTGGAAGAAGGTATGTCACCGAAGGATGCGGCGATTCACGGTGCGAGAGAATTGATCGGACCGATCATTTCAATGACGATTACCTTGGCCGCGGTATATGCCCCAATAGGAATTCAAGGTGGACTCACCGGCACACTTTTTAAAGAGTTTGCCTTCACGCTGGCAGGAGCGGTCGCTGTTTCAGGCTTTGTCGCGCTCACGCTCTCGCCAATGATGTGCGCCGCCTTAGTTCGTGGGCGGGAACATGCCTCGCCCATGAAAATCCGAGTAGAGAATTCGTTTCAGGCGATTCAGAACAAATACACCGCGATACTGCGGCGTATTTTTCACTTCCGTGCCGGTATTATCGCAGCAGCCGTGGGCCTGATGCTCTTGGTGCTTCCGTTTTACATGTTCTCGATGAAAGAGCTCGCTCCCAGGGAAGACCAAGGAGTGGTATTCGGTATTGTGCAAGGCTCACCGAATGCAAGTCTTGATCAAACGACCTTATTTACTCGTATGATCCAGGAACGTTTTGAGAGTTTCCCAGAATACGAAAACTCCTTTCAAGTAACCGGCGCAACCTTTGGTTTCTCCGGTATCGTGCTCAAACCATTCTCCGAACGGGATAGGCTGGCCGAAGAGATTGAGCAAGAAGCGTGGATGAAAATGGGAGATGTTCCCGGTGTGCGGATTATTCTCACCACTCCCCCACCTCTTCCCGGTGGCAGTGATTTTCCGATTGAGTTTGTGATCTCAACGACTGCGGAACCCGAGGTATTGTTTCAGTACGCCGGTCAACTTGTCGGAGCCGCATTTCAGAGCGGAAAGTTCATGTTCGCCGATGCGGATTTAAAATTTGATCTTCCTCAAGCAGAAATCATCATTGATCGAGATAAAGTCTCCTCCATGGGCTTGGACTTGCGAAGCGTCGGAGCGGATATCTCAGCCTTTACCGGAGGGAATTACACCAATGGTTTTAGCATCGCCGGGCGAAGATATAAGGTTATTCCGCAAGCAGAGCGCGCGCAGCGATTAAATGCCGATCAGCTCCATAACCTTCACATCCGCGGAGCGAACGGGGAATTAATTCCTCTCTCGACGATTGCGCGCATTGAGGAAAAAGTTGCACCCCGAGAGCTCAAGCGCTTTCAACAACTCAACTCCGTTACGATTCAAGGCGCGCTCATCCCTGGGGTGAGCATTGATGACGGCCTTCGCGCACTTGAAGAAAAGGCTGCGGAGATTCTTCCTCAAGGTTTCGTCATCGACTACGCTGGAGAATCTCGACAACTTCGGACAGAGGGAAATACGCTGTTACTCACCCTGCTTTTCGCGATTATTCTCATTTATCTTGTGCTCGCGTCGCAGTTTGAGAGTTTTAGAGACCCCTTCATTATTCTTGCTGGCTCGGTCCCGCTTGCACTTGCCGGGGCCCTACTTTTTCCTTTTCTTGGCGCAACCTCGATGAACATTTACTCCCAGGTTGGATTGGTGACCCTCGTTGGTCTTGTTGCCAAAAACGGAATACTAATTGTTGAGTTCGCAAACCACCTCCAGGAGCAAGGTTTGAGCAGGACGCAGGCGGCAATCGATGCGGCATCCGTCAGACTGCGGCCAGTACTTATGACCACGGTCGCAACCGTGGTTGGTCACCTTCCTCTTATTATCGCTGCCGGCGCAGGAGCGGGCGCTCGGAACAGTATTGGAATAGTGCTGGTCTCTGGAATGCTCATTGGAACCGTCTTTACCCTCTTTGTGGTTCCCGTTCTTTACTCCGTAGTTGCTGGAAAAAAATCGCTGGTCCGTCCTGAAAGCTCTACCGCTTCTCCACTGACCACGGCACAAAGCAGGGAGGTTCACGCGTAGATGAAACGAATAGGTACGATTTTTTCGCTTCCCATACTTCTCACTCTCCTTTCCTCTTGTGCGGTAGGTCCTGACTATCAAGAGCCTGAGTGGGAATTCGATGAACAGTTTCGTTCGGCAAGAGACGCTGAATTCCTTTACGAGGAAGTAGATTCGAAGTGGTGGGAGGGCTTCCGTGACCCCATGCTTGATTCCTTGCTCAACAGTTCTGAGGATTCAAATAAGAACGTGCTTCAGGCGGTCGCTCGAGTCGAACGAGCCCGAGCGTTGCGACGAAATTCTCTTTCTGAGCTTTTTCCTGGCGCGCAGCTTAGTGGATCGTATGAAGAAGGAGAGGATTCAGGAGCCCGATTTCCGGGAAGTAGCGATAGCGCTGGTTCCGGGGGGTTTAAGTACGAGGTGTATACCGCCGGAGTTGACGCACTTTGGGAGCTCGATATTTTTGGGCGGCTTCGCCGAGAACTAGAAGCCAGTGATGCAGAGCTCATCGGTGCCGAAGCAGACGTTGCTGATGTTGCACGGATTGTGAAAGCTGAAATTGCCAACACCTATTTTGACTTGAGACGCGCACAGCGCCAGTTAAGAATCGCGAAGGAAAACGTAGAGGTACAGAAGGAATCTCTTCGCGTAGCCGAGGTTAAATATGAATTTGGTTTACGCGGTGAATTGGATCAAGCCCAAGCTCGAGCACAGTTAGAATCCACTCGTGCCTCCATATTTCCTCTTGAAGCAGAGGTTCGCGTGGCGATTCACCGCATCTCCGTTCTTCTTGGCAAGCAGCCTCAGGAACTGAGTCCAGATTTGCTCACTCCGCAAAAATTACCGGAGTTCCGCGGTCCAGTCACCATCGGCTCTCCGCGAAGCCTGCTTCGCAATCGACCTGATGTTCGTGTTGCGGAACGTAGACTCGCGGCAGAGACAGCGCGCATCGGCGTTGCCGTCGGTGAGCTTTTTCCAAAACTCGAGATTGGAGGATCGCTCGGGGTAGAGGCACCCGAGCTTTCAGATCTTACTGAAGGACGAGGCACCTACCGCTGGGGGCCAAGTATTACGTGGAAGCCATTTGACTTTGGTCGTCTGCGTTCATTGATAAAAGCGCAAGAGGCAACTTCAACTGAAGCGCTCCACGCGTACGAACTTAGTGTGTTAACCGCCTTAGAAGAGGTTGAAAATTCGCTCACCAGATATTCCACAGAGCAAACTCGCTTCCAAAGACTTCGCGAGGCCTTCGCCGCTTCAAAACGCGCATTCGAGATCTCAGATGCTCAATACAGAGAGGGAGTAATTGATTTTCTCAGCGTGTTAACAAGCCAGGCAAATATGCTGCGTGATGAGAACGAAATGATTACCAGCAAAGCGCAACTCGCGAAGTATTTGGTCGGTATCTATAAAGCCTTTGGTGGTGGATGGAGTGAGAAGACCGCGACTGAAGATGCTGAGGAAGTTGCCAATTTGGAGAGAGTCGTGCCCGCCTTGCCCCGCTCAGCAAGCGCTGAAGAGCTCCTCGCCTCCAAGTGATTCCAGCACCCAAAAGTTGCCTTATTGCTTGAGGAATTATAATTAATAACGGTACATTTACTCTAATTACCGCAATCTTAACCCCGATTACTGTTTCCCTCTCCAATGAATGCCTCTATTGAATCTATGGAAGAGCCTAACGTAAAACCACGCCCCATTGAACGCTTACTGACGCCGTTCAATGCCTTTGCTCATAACTCTGCGGCGGGGGGTGCGATCCTTGTTCTTTGCACGATCATCGCGCTTGTTTGGGCCAATTCTCCTTGGAGTGAAACCTACGAAGCACTTTGGGCTACGCCATTTACCATTGGCATTGGAAAGGCGAATCTCAGCAAACCGCTCATTTTGTGGATCAACGATGGCCTGATGGCGATCTTCTTTTTTGCGGTTGGACTAGAAATCAAGCGAGAAGCCCTCGTGGGAGAGCTTGCGTCGATTAAAAAAGCTTCCCTGCCTATCGCTGGAGCTTTAGGCGGGATGATTGTTCCCGCGCTGATCTATACCTACCTCAACCTTGGCACGGACAGCCTCCATGGTTGGGGAATTCCAATGGCGACTGATATTGCCTTTGCCTTAGGAATACTCGCACTCGTGGGACGCGGAATTCCCTTGGCGCTAAAGGTGTTTCTCGCCGCATTGGCTATCGTCGATGATATTGGCGCAGTGCTGGTAATTGCACTTTTCTATTCAGAAAGTCTCGCTGCAAATTATCTATTCATCGGTCTTGGCTTTCTTCTGTTGCTTGTCGCCCTAAACTACCTCGGTGTTCGTAATGGCGTGCCCTACCTAATCCTCTCAACCGCGCTTTGGTTTTGTGTGTTGAAATCCGGCGTGCATGCCACGATAGCCGGCGTGCTTGCTGCAATGACAATACCTGCACGAATCCACATTGATGCGCTGCGCTTTCGAGTCAGGGCAAAGCCGCATTTTGCGTTGTTTGAGGAAGATTCCGCACTTCGAGAGAGCTTTCTTACGAGTGCCGAGCAACAGCGAGCGATTTATAAAATTGAGCGACTCTGTGAACTCGCTGGCTCCCCTCTCCTACGAATCGAAGCAGGACTTCATACCTGGGTAGCGTTTGTGATTATGCCAATATTTGCTCTTGCAAACGCAGGCGTTGCGCTCCACGGAGACGTGCAGTCTGCGGTAACACACCATGTGTCTTTGGGTGTTATCGCAGGACTATTTTTCGGCAAGCAAATTGGGGTGTTTGGGACCAGCTGGCTCGCAGTAAAACTTGGACTCGCGAGTATGCCCAAGGGCGTTTCCTGGCTTCATGTCTACGGTGCAGCTTGTTTAGCGGGAATCGGCTTCACGATGTCGCTATTTATCACTGGCCTCGCGTTTAACGATGAGGCGCATATTATCCCCGCCAAGTTGGGAATTCTTTGTGCTTCACTACTCTCGGCAATTGTTGGATTTATTGTGCTTAGAATTGCAATCAAGCGTTACGCTGCTGCAACTGCCGCTGCCTAGAAATTCTTAGCTAGGCGATGATGTTTAAAATCTGTCCGGTGGGCAGCGCCGCATCCGTGGAGCTTCCACTGAGTATCTCCGCACTAAAGTCATTCACTGCAGTAGATTGAACCGCAGCGTCTGCGACACGATTATTGAAGCTGGTGTTTTTTTGCTCAGCGACAGCCTCTGATTCTTTTCTCAGCTCGGTTGAATCAAGCTTGAGCTTTCCCTTCCGATATTCCGCCATCGCACGGGCTACATGAGGGCGAATTTGTGTTTCGCTCACTCCGTACGCGCGGGCAATATCTGCAACCTGCCTACCCGCGACCTTTAACGTTGCTATCGCGGCATAGTCTCGAACGGTGATTGCACGCGAACCACGGATGCTCCGACTTTCCGCCGACTCAGCATTATTCGCTTGCGTTCCGAGCGGAATAAATCCTTCTTGGACTCGAGACTGCTCTAATTGTTTCGGTGAGATCGATTGCGTCGCTTGCGAAAAGAAAGATGCGATGCGCGCACCGACTTTTAAGTCTCCCACGGTATGTGCCTCTCTCTTCGTGACGTGTATCCAAAACGTCAACGTTGATTCGGAGTCGCCATACCGCTCGCGACTATAATCCCAAGAACCGATCCAACTCTCTTACGAGTTCGAAGTGAGGTCTATGTTCAATGAAGGTAGTGAGGTCCGGATGAGCTCCACTCGTGACAGTGCCACACTGAAAAACGAGTGATGACGAAAACTGTAAAATTCGTCTCTCTAGAGAGGAAAACCGCTTCTCCCACAATCCGCCCAACCGGATACACTCACCACGCTACACTTAGATTATCGGGCCGAGCTTCATCTGCCTTAAACGGAAAAAT
>CAYGNZ010000225.1:0-6016 GCA_964351345.1 uncultured Bdellovibrionales bacterium
GTTTAAGAACGCCGGTCACGTTGTGTGCTGCCAGACATAGACGAAACGAGCTGTGCAGACCTCTGGAAAATCCGAAAGGATGGAAGTCTAGGTCTCTGATATGTCTTAGAAATAACCCTCCACGTTCTATTGAGGGTTATCTTCAAAACAAGTCAAAGCCCCTCGTTCCCGTCAGTGTAGACAGTGACTACTTCAGATAAAACACTTCCTGCATTATACTTTGCTCGCTACTATTCAATAACGTTTCCTTGGCGACCTACAATTTTGCAGAAATGAGATCCCGTTCTACCTCTTTACTCCTGCTCTTTCTTGCTACACTCCTTGCCGGGGTTTTTTACGTCCATGAAATCGAGCTTCGTCCACTTCACAGCGATGAAGCCGTCAATCACTTCTTTGTCGAAAAGATTTTACGCACTGGCTTTTACCGTTACTCACACAAAAATTACCATGGACCACTTTACTTTTACTCTTTACTGCCCGCTCGCTACCTCTTCGGTGATACGATTTCTGCCTTACGCCTGCCGAGCATACTCTGTACGCTTCTGATTTTTCCGGCGCTTCTCTTCTTTAGAGGTTTTTGTCGTAACAGCTTCTTTGTCTATGCCGCAGTGCTCATTATAAGCTCACCGTCTCTCGTTTTTTTCTCTCGCTATGCGATACATGAGCCTTTGTTTGTGCTCTGTTCCCTACTTTTTGCGGCATCTTGTTTCTCTTGGTCGCAACGTCTAAACGCCAAGAGTTTGTTTGCAGCATCGATTGCTACCGCGCTGTTAATTTGTACAAAAGAGACATTCGTCGTTGCCGGCTTCTCGGTTTTGCTTGCATTGCTTTCGTGTTGCTGGGACCGCTTGCCAAGCATTTTCAATTTTCTCCGTACATCGCTGAAACATCTTTGGTTCGCAACACTACTTGCATGCTTGCTTATCGCATTCGTTTACACGGCTGGCTTTTATTGGCTTGAAGGACTTCATGAACTGGTATTTGGGATTCCGCAGTGGATTGCCAGAGGAAGTGGTGATGTTGGACATCATAAAGACACGCTCTACTATCTTCGAGACATCCTACTGCGAGCGGAACCGGGCCTGCTCGCGGCAATCATCATTAGCGCCGTTGTGCTCACCGTCAACTGGAAAAAGTTCCCACGTCATGATGCTAATTTTTCGGATCAAAGACTTTCCATTTTCTTATTCGTGTGGATGCTCTCTACCACGACGATTTATTCTCTCATTCCTTACAAGACCGCTTGGTTAGTGATTAACATCAGCCTCCCCAGCATTCTATTCGTCGCGCACTCACTCAGTAGAATAGAAGTCCTGGGACCGCGCTATACGCGCTTCACCAAAATTCTTGTGGCGCTGTTATTTCTTTGTTCGATGTATTTTAACCTCACATTTAACTACCGAACCATGCCACTCCTTGGAGGCACACTGGGGAACAAGCTTGAGTTTCAGGAGCAAAATCCCTTCCGCTACGTGCATACGCTTGATGTATTTTTTCGCCTCGAGGGTAAAATTCGGCGTGAGATGGAGTCTCGCCCCGACGCGCAGCTCCTGATCGCGATGTCAGGCTATTGGCCGTTACCGTTTTATATCCGAGATTTAAAAAAGCGTATTCGTTATGTGACCACTGAAGATCCGGGCGCCTATGAACTCACCTACGATCTCATACTCACCAAGAGCGATTCGCCCTGGCGACCGGAGGGTTGGCGTCGCTACGTGTATCGCATCACAAGATACAAAAGAGTCGCGCTCTACGTCAGAGAAACACACGACCATGAAGAGACTGGCTAATCAGTCTCTATTTCAAAGCCCAACTTTTCTGGGTCTAGAGAAGAGCGGGTTTGGTAAAGCCGCTGCCACTCAGCGTACTCCTCCCGACTCAAAGTCCCGTCACTGGCAAACATTGAGAGCCGCTGAAGTAAAAGTAGATGGACTTGGAAACGCTCAGGATCTTCAGTAAAGGCACCAAGGCTAAACGGTGTCTCTTCGAATAATCCTTTGATGTTCTGCTTGAGCTCATCAATTTCCTGCTCACTGAGTTCGGGGTGCTGCACATTACTCAGTTCGGCAGCAATCTTTTCCGGAGCGGCGGCAAGAAACGGTTGTGCGAGTTCAAAGCCAACAAACATCGCTCCAACAAACGCGACCATTCCAAGCGCACCAACAACAGAGATAATCTTTACGAAAATTTGTTTTGCGGCAAACACGCCATACAATACCGAACCGAAAGTCCAGGTGATAAGCATCAGTAGTATCCAAACGACTTTTGCCCCCGTAGAGCGCTCAGAGAGCCCGGCATCGATAATCATCCAGATGGGATGAGCCACGCCAAAAAACAAGACTAATGCGACGAGAAGTAAACCAATGAGCACCCCAAAAATTTCCATTATCTCCCACCCTTTTCTTTCTTAATCTGTGCGCGTAGCTGCTCGAGACGCTGCCCAATCTTCTGTTCCAAGGCTCTATCACTTGGTTGATAAACACTAAGATCTACTATTGGCTCTGGCAAATACCGTCTTGCCACAAAAGCAGAAGGAAAATCGTGAGGATATTGATAGCCGACACTATTACCCATTTCACGCATCAGTTCGGTGGGTGCATTCCTCAATTCACGAGGTATTTCCAAGTCACCGTGTTCGGCAACCACTCTCTCCATTTCGCGCAACGCTTTGTAAGAAGCATTCGATTTTGAGCAACAGGCAAGATAGACCGCAGCTTGGGCTAGCGGAATTTTTGCCTCGGGCATGCCTACGCGTTGTACTGCTTGATCCACGTTGAGAGCAATCTCAAGCGCGCGAGGATCGCAACCTGCATCCTCTGAGGCAAAGATAATCATTCGCCGGGTCAGAAACAGTGGATCTTCTCCACCGTCTAAGGCACGCAGCATATAGTAGAGCGCTGCATCAGGATCTGAGCCACGCATCGATTTGATAAAGGCCGAAATACAATCGTAGTGATAGTCACCGTCAGCGTCAAAAAAACTCGGCTGTTCCCCGTAAGACTCTTCGACAATCTCGGTAGTAATTTCATCTAACTTTTTTGCTCGTGCGCGAGCGGCTGACCACTCAAGCCCACCAAGAGCACGTCGAGCATCACCAGCAGAGAATCCCGCAAGCTTGAGACAAGCATCTTCAGTGATGCTGATGTTCCAGGCACCAAGACCACGATGCTCATCCTCAAGCGCACGATTGAGCAGGGCAACCAGGCACTCTGTTTCTAAGGGTTGTAACTGAATTACCCGCATCCGGCTGAGCAGTGCGTTGCGGATACGAAAACTGACGTTGTCAGTTGTTTGCCCAATGACGGTAAGTAACCCTGACTCCACGTGCGGAAGAAAAGCATCTTGTTGAGCTTTGTTGAATCGATGAATTTCGTCAACGAGTGCCAATGTCGAACAGCCCTGCGCGGCTTTTGCTTTTTCAGCCTCAATCACGGCAGCACGAAGCTCTTTGACGCCATCAAGTACGCCAGAAAGTCTGACGAATCGGTAGTTGCTCGTCTCGGCGATCACATGCGCGATGGTAGTTTTACCGCAACCAGGAGGACCCCATAAGATAACCGAGGGAATCGCAAGATCAGCGCTACGAAGAATTTGGCCAAACGCAGAGTCTTTACCGATTGCTGCCTCTTGTCCCACGATCTCATCGAGAGTTCGCGGACGCATGCGAGCAGCAAGCGGAACGCGTAAATCAGCAGCGTCTGCGGCCATGCACTACTTACTCCTGCGCGAGACGCTTCAATACCGTGCGAAGAATTCCTCCGTCGCGGTAGTATTCGATTTCAACTGGGGTATCAATGCGACTCTTGGCGACAAATTTCTTCTCTGAGCCATCTTTTGCTTTGGCAACTACCTCAACATCAGCACCGGCTTTCATGGTGTTATCAATGAGAAAATCAAAGCTCTCATTGCCCTCAAGACCTAAGGTTAACGCCGTCTCGCCTGGTTTGAATTGGAGCGGGAGGATACCCATTCCAATCAAGTTACTGCGATGGATTCGCTCGTAGCTTTCAGCGATGACTGCTTTAATCCCTTGGAGGTAGGGGCCCTTGGCCGCCCAATCTCGTGAGGAACCGCTGCCGTACTCTTTTCCTGCGAGCACTACAAGAGGAGTGCCCTCTGCCTTATAACGCATCGCGGCATCAAAAAAGCTCAGCTTTTCGCCACTTGGTTGATGCAGTGTCCAATTCCCTTCGGCACCGGGAACGAGCTTATTGCGAATGCGAATATTGGCAAAGGTCCCGCGCATCATCACCCGGTCATTACCACGTCGAGAACCATAACTATTGAACTCTTCTGGCGGCACTCCGTTTTCGCTGAGGTATTTCGCTGCCGGAGAATCTTTCGCAATCGAGCCGGCAGGAGAGATATGATCGGTAGTCACCGAATCGCCGAAATAAGCAAGCACCGCGGCGTCAGTAATTGGACTGATCTTCGCCTGCTCTAGGGAGAGACCCTCAAAGAACGGTGGATGTTGAATATAGGTCGATGATTCGTCCCAAGGGTAGAGTTCTGAATCAGAGGTGGTAATCGATTTCCAGGCTTCTGAACCCTCAAAGACGTTGGAATACTTTTCTCGAAACATTTTCGCATCAACAAACGAACTTACGGTCTGTTCAATCTCTTTCGTGCTGGGCCAGATATCCTTTAAATAGACGGGAGAGCCGTCGCTGCCTTCACCAAGCGGCTCTGTGGTAATATCAATCGCGGTCGATCCGGCCAATGCGTAGGCAACGACTAAGGGTGGAGAGGCAAGATAGTTGGTTCGCGTCAGCGGGTGCACTCGACCTTCAAAGTTCCTGTTCCCTGACAGCACTGCTGAAACCACCAAATCGTTTTCTTTAATCGCGGCTTCAACAGGTTCAGGAAGCGGGCCTGAGTTACCAATACAGGTCGTACAACCGTAACCCACAAGGTGAAAGCCGAGCTGTTCAAGATACGGCAACAGGCCAGATTTCGTGAGATACTCGGTCACCACAGTCGAGCCCGGTGCAAGCGAAGTCTTGACGTAGTTTTTTACGCGAAGTCCTTTTTCGACTGCTTTTTTTGCCACCAGTCCCGCACCGAGCATTACCGAAGGGTTACTCGTATTCGTACAAGAGGTAATTGCAGCAATTACAACCGCACCGTGCTGCATTTTTTCTTTCTCGTTCTTAAAATCTACCTCAGCCTCACGAGCAAGGTCGCTTTCGGCTAGGCCAATTCCTTTTGGACCAACCGGTGCGGTCAACACACTCTTATAGGTAGGCCCAAGGTTACTAAGCAGTACTCTATCATGCGGTCGTTTCGGTCCTGCAACGGCAGGTTCAACTGAGGCAAGGTCAAGTTCAAGCGTTGCCGTGAACTCAGGATCAGGTGTTGCATCCGTGCGAAAGAGACCCTGTTCTTTTGAAAAGCGCTCGGTAAGCTCAACGAGCTCATCCGGTCGCCCGGTAAGTCTCATGTAGTCTAGGGTCATATCGTCAATGGGAAAAAAGCTGACCGTCGAACCTTGCTCAGGAGCCATGTTTCCGATCGTGGCGCGGTCAGCCACTCGCATCGAGGCAAGTCCTGGGCCATAGAACTCGACAAACTTACCAACAACGCCAAACTCACGGCACATTTCAGTAATCCGCAGGACAAGGTCGGTAGCGGTTGCTCCTTCACGCAATGCGCCGCTCAACTTGAAGCCGATGACATCGGGTACGAGCATGTAAATCGGCTGCCCCATCATCACCGCCTCAGCTTCGATTCCCCCGACTCCCCAGGCCACAACCCCAAGACCGTTTACCATTGGAGTATGAGAATCTGTTCCAACACAGCTATCGGGATACACCAACGAGCGCTCACGATCGAAATACACTCCTTCTGAGAGGTATTCCAAATTTACTTGGTGGACGATTCCTGTTGAGGGTGGGACTACTCGCAGATTCTTAAACGCCGACTGTCCCCATTTGAGAAATTCGTAACGTTCTTTGTTGCGATAAAATTCGATCTTTTCGTTCTGGACCAGAGCTGAAGAACTACCAAAGTGATCCAC
>CAYGNZ010000226.1:0-6015 GCA_964351345.1 uncultured Bdellovibrionales bacterium
ACCACGCCAATCACCATTCCGATATTTATCATCGTATGCCAAAAAATAAGCGCGGCGATGCCAAAACACGCAAAGGCGGAAAACGGATCTGTGCATCTGGAGGCAATCTTTAATATTCGAAATACGAGCCATCCGTAGAGAAGAAGCGTTCCTACAGAACCGACGAAACCCCACTCCTCGGCAAGCACTGAGAAGATAAAATCGGTCGTCTGCTCAGGTAGAAAGCGAAGTTGAGTTTGGGTTCCTTCTAAAAAGCCTTTCCCCGTGACCGCCCCTGAACCAACGGCTATCTTTGATTGAATAGCATGGTAGCCACTCCCGAGCGGATCTTGCTCAGGTGAGAGGAAGGTGAGTACCCGTTGACGTTGATAGTCTTTGAGTAAAAAAATCCACGCAGGAATACTCAAAGCCACTGCGGCGATTGAAAGACGAAGTGCAGTACTTTTTCGCACCCCGGCAAGGAGGATCATTGACCCGCCGATAAGAAGGTAACAAAGTGCCGTGCCCAAATCAGGCTCTTTAAGAATGAGCACAACAGGGACGGCGAGCACCACACTGGGTAGGAGTAGCGTCGGAAGAGAATACCCATCTCGCGGAGATTCTTCCCTACCAAATACTCGAGCGAGAGCTAGAATCACGCCCACTTTCATAAACTCCGACGGTTGCATCCTCACTCCCCCAAGGTCTAGCCACCGTCTTGAGCCCCCAGCGACTACCCCCTTAAACAGAATGAGCAGCAGCAACCCACAACCGAGGACGAAGAAAAAAAAGGCAAATCGATGCCAAAAACTCGTGCGAATCGTCATACAGAACAGAAACGCAAGCAGCCCTACGCCCATTGAAATCGCCTGTCGCTGCATCGGTGGGCTATAGCCTAACTGAGAGCTGAAACCTGCGCTCCATTGTAAGCCAAGGCCAATTAGACAAAGCGCAAACATCGCTGCGATTAATTGCCAATCGACATTGCTAAAAAAACGCTTATCGAGTTTTCTCACAAAGTTCATACGTTCCCTTGGCTCTGAGCTTCTAAAGAAGCTCCTCCCCGATCGTTGTTCGGGCTAAACTTTTTTGCCTGGAGCAATTGCACCTCACCCAGTGGTCCAGGCAGCAGCGGCCCCTCCTCTCCCTCGGGTAAAAACAGTCCGTGCTTCTTGAAATACGTTTGTAGAATCGCTTGGGAGACAGGCGCAGCATTAAGTCCTCCTCCACCCGCGTTTTCCACAATCACGGCCAAGGCGATTTCAGGCGCAGCAGCAGGAGCAAAACCAACAAACCATGCATGATGCTTCAGTCTTTCGTTGTCGCCACCCTTTCCAAGTGCCGCAACCTGCGCGGTGCCTGTTTTTCCCGCCACGGGAATACCCGGAACGGCAGAACGTTTTCCTGTGCCCCGAGGAGCCTCCACGACAGAGGTTGCTGCTCGCCGGACAATCTCGAAATATTTTTCATCAACGTCGATTTTCCTGACGACTTCCGGCGTTCGAGTCATTTCATCGCCCGTGGTGAGATTCACTACTCGTTTCACCAACTGTGGTCGATATAAGGTGCCCCCGTTTGCAATGGTAGCGACCATCATCGCAAGCTGCACCGGCGTCACCGTGACGTATCCCTGACCGATTGAAACGGGCAAGGTATCACCTGGATACCAACGTTCACCAAATCGCTCGAGCTTCCACTGACGAGAGGGAAGAGTAGCGGTTTCCTCTCCTGGAAGTGCGACGCCCGTTTTCTGACCAATCCCAAAAAGCTCGAGATATTTGTGCATCAAGTCAATATCGAGTAATTGTCCGAGCTGGTAGAAGTACGCATTGCAAGAGAGCATTATTGCCTCTTGGAGGTTCACCATTCCGTGCCCCTCTCGTTTATGGCAGTGGTAGCGACGACGACCAAGCTTGAAGTACCCGGGGCAAAAGAACTTCTTCTGTGTATCGATCTTACCTTCAGCAAGCCCCGCCAGAGCCCAAAGCAGTTTTATGGTCGAGCCCGGAGGGTAAATACTCGCGATCGCCCGATTCTTCATCGGTTTATCTCGATCGCTGTTAATTTGCTCCCACGTCTTTGCCGACAAGGCCCCTGAGAAGATATTCGCGTCAAAAAGTGGGGAGGAGACCATCGCCAACAATTCACCGTTGCGGGGATCAACGGCCACCACAGCTCCTCGTCGCCCTGCAAGCGCTTCTTCCGCAGCATTTTGTAGATCGTTATCAATTGTAAGATGGAGATCCGCCCCTTGTTGAAACTCAACGATTCCTAACTCACCTCGTCGAGCACCTCGAGCATCGACTTCAACCCGCAGATATCCTGCTTCACCGCGCAAACTATTTTCGTATTGTTTTTCCAATCCACTCTGCCCGACGATGTCACCGGGATAGTAGCCCTCATCCCGACGCATCCCCAGTTGGTCGCGGCTAATTTCTCGCGTGTAGCCAACCAATTGAGCAGCGGTATCTGAAAAAGGATAGGCTCGCGTAGGCACGACGCTGACGATCACACCAGGGAGTGAGTACGTGTGAGCCCGCAAGCGAGCAAGCTCTTCTCGGGAGACATCGCTAAGTAAAATCTTGGGCTCGAATCGTCGGGTAGCCTGGTCGGAGGCAAACCGTGTCATCAACTCAGCTTGATCCTTATCAAGCAACTCAGCGATTTTTTTTATCGTCTCGGGTACATCCGGCGTATCTTCAAGCATCAATGCTACTTGGAACGCCGGACGATTTTTGACTAATATTTTTCCCTCGCGGTCATACATGAGACCACGCGGTGCTTGGGTTCTTATCGTTCGAATCCGGTTGTTCTCAGAGAGATCACGATAATAATTTCCCTGAAGACACTGCAAATACCAGAGTCGAATGGCAAGCAAGGTAAGCCCGGCACACACCATAACTTGAGCCAGAAAAAGGCGCCGCGAGAAGCTATCATCAATAACCGAACTCTTCCGCATCAGACATTCGACGCCCAATATGATGTCGACTTACCGCGACTCGCTTTTGGGCGAGAGGTACGAGCACCAAGGTTAAAAAGATAGAGTAATGCAGGCGCGACGAGCGCGCTTAACAGCGCTTCAACAATGACGATTTTCCAAAGCGAGTTTGTCAGGACACCGCTACTTACGTAGGTAAGGAGCAGAAGTACGCACACACTTGATTTCGCAATCGAACAGATGAAGGTAATGAAACCTATTGCCATGGGACGTTCAGCGTACACGCGAGCGGAGATAACACCGACAAGTAGGAACGCCACCACGACTCCCGCAGAATTCAGGCCAAGGAATTGCCCTGAAGCCAAATCGGCCAGAATACCTAAAGCAAAGGCGAGACAGACATGGGCAACACTGCGCTCTCTCAGTGCGAGCAGAACCACAAGCACTAAAATAAAATCAGGTGCAACCGCCGCTGGAAATGCAGAGTGGATCAGTGTTGACTGAACTAATAGGCCGAGCAGTCCGGCAACAATTGCAATTACGCCGACTCGAATCATTGCTCCTCGTCGGGTTTTGGAACTGAGCTCGCGTCCGACTGCGGCACAATGATCAGAACGTTCTCGAGTCTTCGTAGATCAGCACTTGGTGCGACTTCGATAAACTGAAACAAACCTCCTTTACTCTCATCCGTTCGGTGCACAACGCCAATCAGAGTTCCTTTAGGATAGACGCCGTCGAGCCCGGAGGCGATTACTCGGTCTCCTGCTCTCACAGGAACTTCTTGTAAGCGCTCGACATATCGCAAGCGCAGGAGACCATCCCCCAATCCGCCTTCTGCGATGCCCTTTGCTCGACTACTTTGGACGATCGCATCGATTGCACTCGTTGAGTCGGTCAAAAGAAGCACCTTGGCACTCCCAGGCGACACCATCGTGACTTGTCCGACGATGGCGTTGCCATCAACCACTGCCATACCACTGGCAATGCCATGCGATGAGCCCTTATCGATGGTAACGGTTTGAATCCAATTCGAAGGGTCACGACCGACTACTGTTGCCACCACCCCTTCATGAGACGTCGTTTCAGAAAACTCTAAAATTTGCCTCAATCGATCATTTTCGCGCTGATGCTCCATGAGTCTGGAATTAAAGGCTTCTAACTCTTTGACACGGTCGAGCAAAGAATTTCGCTCGTGCTCAACATCGAGCAACCATACGTAATGAGTCCAAAGGTATTTCGTTGATTCGGATACCTCGTGGTACCCCTTCTCAAAAGGCAGAAGCGCTGCATCAATTACTCGTGCTCCCGAGCGCGCAATCTCCGGATTTCGCGTGCTATAACTCATCAGTTGCAGGGAAACGAGCAACAAGAAAAGTGCGACGAGCAGCACGGCATGACGTGCGAAAAAATCAGAAGATGAGTTTGTGTTTCGAAAGGCCATCGGGAAGCCTTTACTGAATGGTGACGTCTTTTAAATCTTCGAGATTGTCGAGAATTCTTCCCGAACCGACGACGACAGCAGTAAGTGGGTCTTCCGCCAATACCACGGGGAGCCCCGTCATCTGAGTGATAAGACTATCAAGATTTCTAAGAAGCGCACCGCCGCCCGCAAGTGTAATCCCTCGGTCCACAATGTCGGATGCGAGCTCTGCAGGGGTGCGCTCAAGCACTTGACGTATGACTTCCACAATTTGCTTTACGGGCTCTGCAAGCGCTTCGCGAATTTCATCCTGAGAAACTTCGACCGACTTCGGCAAACCACCGACCAAATCTCTTCCTGTGATCTCGACGCTATGATTTTCGCCGTTGGCTAGTGCAGCACCGAGCGAAATCTTTAACTGCTCCGCGGTTCGCTCTCCAATGGCAAGGTTGTAGGTTCGCTTGATGTAGTTGACGACGGCCTCGTCCATCTTGTCTCCACCCACGCGGACTGACTGAGAATAGACTATACCCTTGAGAGAGATTACGGCGACTTCCGTGGTACCACCACCAATATCAACTATCATTGAGCCGCAGGCTTCGGTGATTGGCAATCCCGCGCCAATTGCTGCAGCCATCGGCTCGGTAACAAGGAAAACCTCTCTTGCCCCAGCCGATTCCGCTGATTCCCGCACTGCTCGTTTTTCGACTTCGGTGATTCCAAAGGGAACACAAACGATAACGCGTGGCCGGACCAAGGTTCGGCGGTTGTGAACTTTTTCGATGAAGAACCGTAGCATGACTTCGGTCATTTCAAAGTCGGCGATTACTCCGTCCTTCATCGGCCGAACGGCAGAAATCCCCATCGGAGTTCTGCCGCACATGTGCTTGGCTTCCGACCCAACGGCGACGACTTTTTTTCCGTCTCGAAGTTGCTGCACTGCAACCACCGAGGGTTCATTCGCTACAATACCACGCCCTTTGACGTAGACCAGGGTATTAGCCGTACCTAAGTCAATTGCCATGTCCGTGGAAAAAATCCCGAGAAGCGAATCAAGCATTCTGCGAAGTCCTTATCTGATGAAAATGAGAGCGGTGAAGGTATCAGTTTTCTATGCTAAAGTCACACGATGGAAGCTAGAAAAAAAAGAAACATTGGGTCCCGACTGTTCCGAACTTTTTGCATTTTTTTTCTTATCGAATTCCTCGTGCAGACGCTGTTTTCTGGCATTGATTTTGTTTCAGCGCAATCAGAGCAGGCGCCCCCTCCTGCCAGCACCTCAAGAGATCTCGCACGTCACGTTCAAGGCCTTCAATTGTATGCAAAGCTTTGTGCGGAGTGTCACGGGCCTGATGGCCAAGCACCAGCAGAAATACTTGGCTTGCTTCAACCACCCCCTCCAGACCTTCGCGCCAAGCAGTATCGCTACGGCAGTTCTGAAAAGGAGATTGCTGAGACGATTCGTAGGGGTCGAGGGGTAAATATGTTCCGCTTCGACAACCGTCTTTCAGCTGAGCAAATCGACGCTCTTGCCAAGTATGTAGGAACGCTTCGGAACTAACCCGGCTCTAGAGCGCGAGGAACTTTGAGCGAAAGAAGAGCGCTCGGCTGTTACATGCATCAATTAGGTGTTCAATGTGGGCTCAGTTCTGGAAGAGATAAGCGAACGGGTGCTGGC
>CAYGNZ010000227.1:0-6011 GCA_964351345.1 uncultured Bdellovibrionales bacterium
TGCAATGCCAGAAGTATAAATGAAAAGTGCGGCGTTGATTTGTTTAAAAAAAGCGTATGCCTTTGAGAAAAAAGTTACATTTCCCTGATTTTCCATCCGCTCTCGGAGCACGAATTCCCGAGGCCGCGAAACGGGGGGATACGGGGTCCAGAATCCAGGAAGCGGGGTAATTTGCCCAATTCGCGCGGGTGCCTTCAATATTTTCTTTCACCACGGTTTTCGGCACGCAGAAGAAAAACGATTAATTACAAGATGTTATCCACCGAATCGTCGTTTTCTCACTGAATTCGTTAGAAACTACCATGTTCTGTTTACTTAAGATTATTCGCCTAAGCTTCGACTACTTCATTGGGGTGTAGAGAAGCGAATCTACTAGGCGAGGTCGAGGCGAGCAATCGCAACTCGCAACTCGCAAGAAGCCACAAATTCGGGAAGAACTATGGATATCACGCAATTACTTACTTTCTGCTTCCAGCAAGGAGGCTCTGACCTCCACGTCAGCGCTGGCGAACCTCCGATGATCCGTGTTGATGGATCAATGCGTAAGGTAAAAGTCCCTGCGCTCTCCACTGAGCAAACTCAGTCAATGCTCTACGACATCATGGGTGACAGCCAGCGTAAAATTTTCGAAGAACGCTCTGACATCGACTTCTCGATCGAGTTGGGCGAAACCGCTCGCTTTCGTGTCAACGTATTCCGACAACGTCGCGGCATGGGTGCAGTGTTTCGTATTATTCCAACAAAGATAATGACTCTCGAACAACTCGGCATGCCCTCGGTACTCGCCAAACTAAGCCGGAAAGAGAAAGGATTGATCCTCGTGACTGGACCAACGGGTTCCGGTAAATCAACTACCTTGGCGGGCATGATCAATCTGATCAACGAAGAGCGAGAAGAACATATTCTCACTATTGAGGATCCGATTGAATTTGTGCACCAGTCAAAGAAATGTCTGATTAACCAACGTGAAGTTGGTCCGCACACACAGAACTTCGCCAACGCACTACGTGCCGCACTTCGTGAAGACCCGGATATTATTCTCGTCGGTGAAATGCGAGACTTGGAAACCATTCAGCTTGCGCTCACTGCCGCTGAAACTGGTCACTTGGTTATGGGAACGCTCCACACCTCAAGTGCTCCAAAAACTATCGACCGTATCATCGATGTGTTTCCACCAGAACAACAGGCACAAGTACGAGCGATGCTCGCGGAATCTCTGCAAGCAGTAGTGACACAAACCCTCTGCAAAAAGATTTGTGGAGGACGAGTGGCCGCCTTGGAAATAATGATCGGCACGAGTGCGGTGAGAAACCTCGTGCGAGAAGGAAAAATCCACCAACTCCCCAGTGTGATTCAGACGAGTCAGGGGGTTGGAATGGTGACAATGGAAGCTTCCATATTGGAACTGTTCAACAAGAACCTAATCACTCAAGACACTGCCCTAGAGAAATCCGGTAATCCAAATCTCCTTGGGGATGTTGGTAATGCGAACGGGGTTGCAGGTGGCGCCGGTAGTTCCGTGAACTACGGTAGATAAGAGCGGCAGACGAGGGAAACATGCTAGACATAAAGAAGCTACTCACGGTCATGAATGAGCACGACGCCTCAGACCTGTACATCACGGTCGAAAGTCCGCCGTGTTATCGCGTCAACGGTGTAATCCGACCAGCAGGCAATCGCTGCCTAGAACCCGAAGACACGGAGCGACTCGCACACAGCATCATGAGCGAGAAGCAACAGCGAGAGTTCGATGAGTTTAGCGAGCAGAATCTGGCGCTCTACTATCCCACCCTTGGCCGGTATCGAGTAAATGTATTTAAGCAAAAAGCTTGCGTCGGAATGGTCATCCGACAAATTAAAAGTGAAATCGCAACACTAGATGACTTGAGCTTGCCCACCGTGCTCAAAGATGTCGCGATGTCCAAACGCGGGCTTGTGCTCTTTGTTGGTGCGACTGGTTCAGGGAAATCTACCTCCCTTGCGGCAATGATCGATTACCGCAACATGAACCAAGCGGGCCATATTATCACCGTAGAAGATCCAATTGAATTTATTCACGTGCATAAGAAGTCCATCATCACGCAGCGTGAAATAGGCATGGACACCGAAAGCTATCAGTACGCGCTGAAAAACGCGCTACGTCAGGCACCTGATGTCATTCTTATCGGGGAAATTCGCGATCTGGAAACGATGGAAGCAGCAATCACGTTTGCTGAAACTGGACACCTCTGCCTTGCCACCTTGCACTCAAACAACGCAAACCAGGCAATGGAGCGGGTGATGAATTTCTTTCCTCCTGAACGCCATAAGCAGATATATTTGCAGCTCAGCTTGAATCTACGCGGAATTATCAGTCAGCGTCTGGTCCGCACTGTTGACGGGAATCGTGCCGCGGCTGTTGAAGTATTACTAGGAAGCCCACGTATTAAAGATTTGATTCACAAAGGCCAAATTGCTGAGATGAAAGAGGCGATGGAGAAAGGCGCGACAATCGGCATGCAGACCTTCGATCAGCATCTTTTTGACCTCTACACTGAGGGCAAAATCTCGCTTGAAGAGGCGCTTCGTAATGCGGATAGCGCGAATAACCTTCGACTACGCATCAAGCTTAACGAAGAGAACGTCGCGGATGAGCCCGATACGCCTTTTAACGGCGCAAGCACGAGCAATGGCGCAGAGCCTAAAAAGTCCACATCTGAGGACGACTTAAAGCTACACCTCGATTAGCAATTCATTCTCTTGCTCTGATACGCAGAAGGTGGCGATCCCCGCTCTCCAAGAGCTACCTACGCTCATGCTTTGCGCCAAAGAGCGCTTATGCTACGAGTCGGTCTTGAACCAACCAATAGACCTGAAAAAACATGCCACAACGAACCGCAGAAGAAGAGAAATTAGCTCAGACGTTTTTGGATTTTGTGAAGGTAGTGAAAGCCCTGCGAACCCCGGAGACCGGGTGCCCCTGGGATCTCGAGCAAGACCACCGCTCTTTGCGCCCTTATCTTATCGAAGAATCCTACGAGGTCGTTCAAGCGATTAACTCAGGAGATGATGCAGAACTCTGCGACGAGCTGGGTGATCTTCTCTTGCAAGCCGTGCTTCACGCGCAGGTTGCCGATGACCGAGGAGCATTCGACGTCGGCAATATTATTAAAAGCGTACATGATAAAATGGTGCGACGACATCCCCATGTCTTTGGTGACGGCAGTGCTGCTACTTCCGAGGAAGTACTAAAAAACTGGGAGCAAATTAAGACTCAGGAAAAGCAGGAGAAATCCGCAGCACAGTCTCGCGCAGATCGACTCGCAAGCATCCCTCAAGAACTCCCCGCCCTCTTACGCGCTCAGCGCCTTGGAGAGAAAGCCGCAAAGGTCCGCTTTGATTGGAGCAATATTCAAGGCGTACTTGAGAAAGTACATGAAGAGTTTGCTGAGCTCCTCGATGAACTAAAAGAGGTGCCCGGACTTGATGCGGAGCAAGGAGAACCAGGAGATCCTCGCCGCGCGCTCTCTCAAGAAAAGTTCTCTGCACTTGAGCATGAGCTTGGTGACGTCCTTTTTAGCCTCACCCAACTCGCGCGCTGGCTCGGCATCAGTGCTGAAGACGCTCTCCGTAGCGGTGGCACGAGATTCATCGAGCGCTTCCGCGCGGTTGAATCCCTTTGCGGCGAGAGGTTTGAATCGATGTCCGAGGAGGAATTGGAGAACGCCTGGCAAGAAGTGAAGAAAAAGGCGGAGACTCATAGCCCGAACTGATCTCCATTTCCAGATAAGTCGACCGAATGGCAAAACGATTGAGGGTGAAGAATGTCTGGAGCGAACATCCGCAGCTCAATTCCACACAATCAAAACCAAAAGACGCAAGCGCGAGGACCGAGAGCGGAGGACATTCTTCACCCTCAATCGTCCACCGCTCCAACCAGGAGCTTTCTTCAAGTGATTCAAGCCTTTGCGCAGCCATCACCAGTACAGTAACGCATTTACTCGACGCCTAAACGGTTTTGCAGTAAGCTCCCGCCCTGTTTGAGGCTTGCAGCCAATCAGGCGGCAAGCCGAGTGTTTATCGACTCTCTTTCTGGCGCTGAAATTAACCGTGAAAAATTCTCATCCTGTCATTACGCTTCTTGGCAATAATTCCGGCCGTAATCTTGGTGATGCGGCGATCCTTGCGAGTATTCTCGATAGCCTGTCCGAGGAGCTGCCTGATGCTGAGTTTCTCGTTCCCTCAACCAAGCCTGAGTTCATCGATACTCACTACGGCAAGAAGTACAAAGCGAAAGGTATTAATGTGCTGCCCTGGACAGGAAGTATTCGACTCCTTGGTATCCCCACATTTCGCGCTTTGGCCAAAAGCGACGCTGCGCTTATTTGTGATGGTATTATTTTCGGTTACAAGCTCTTCAGCGTGCACAATTTCCTCATCACGCTTATTTTTCTTGTTCCTTGGGCAAAGTTATTCAATTGCAAACTTGTTTGCTTTAGCTGCGGCATCGGGCCGTTTCCTTCGAAATTGAGCAAAGTTTTTGCGAAATACCTGATTAATAATTGTGACCTTGTGATCATGCGAGACCGCGACAGTGTAAAACTCGCTGAAGAAATAGGCGTTCGTGTTCCCATGCAAGTCACTGGCGATGCCGCCTTTATGAACAAGGTAATCGAACCAAGTGAGGCAGATGAGGTCGCTCGGAAGGAAGGACTTGATCCAGAAAAGCCTATGCTCGGACTCAATATCACCCCTTATATTGATTCTTGGTTAGAAAAATCAGAACGACTCAGTAGCCGTGCTCAGTTTTGTGAGCTCTATGCCAAAGGAGTAAACCTTGCAGTGAAGCAACTCAAGGATAAGGGTATTGAGGCTCAACCGGTGATTTTCTCTTGTTCACCGATGGATGAAGAATTCTCCCGTGAACTGGCCAGAGAAACTTCCGCCGCAGTTATTGATAACTCGACCTATCTTAGCCATACCATTCAGGGAGTGATGCGAAAGTGTCGAGTGTTTGTGGGCATGCGTTTTCACTCTCTCGTGCTGTCCTCCGCAGTCGGCGCTCCTGTGATCGGGCTCGTGTATGCCCCGAAAGTTCGTGGCTACCTAAGACTACTCGAGTGCGAAGATTTCAGTCTGGAATTGGCGAAGCTCACCCCAGAAATTTTAGCAGAACGAATCGTAGCTGCCTGGGAGGGAGCTGAGCTACTAGGAAAGCGTCAGCAGAAATTCGTCTCGGAGCTAAGAACTGGAGCGAGAGAGGCGGCAACGCAGATTCGCTTGAGATATTTTAACTCTGGAGCATCAGCACAAGCTGCGACTGAGACGAACGCGAAGACCACCACTGCTCATTAGTGACAAACACCTCAGTATTTACTTAGTTTATTTTTTATCGTATGTTTTTCGCCCGTTTGGGGGCCAAGCGTCTTCAAGCAGTATTTTGTAAAGATTTTAAACAGTTAAGAGTTTCACACATGGCTAATCACGCTTCCGCAGAGAAGAGAAACCGACAGAATGTAAAGCGCAAGCTGAGAAACCGATCAGCTAAATCGGAAATCCGCACCTGGGTTAAAGCTTCTTTGCTGGCCGCAAAAAATGGTGATCTCAATGCTGCTCAAGATGCTGCGAAGAAAGCGACGAAGCTTTTTGACAAAGCTGTGGTGCACGGGGTGTTACACAAAAACAACGCCAAGCGACGAATCTCTCGTTTGCAGCGTAGAATTGTCACACTTGCAGCAGAGTAAGTTCTGCCCTCTCCTCTAAGATATTTCTTTCTCTAGGAACGCTACTCGGCAACACGTCATTGAGCATTTATACGCTCACGAATCTTGGCATGCCTCCCTACCGTCTGAGGTTTTTTGCGAAACGGCTTACAAGATTCCGTAGTGCTGAGACTCACTCAATCCGCACCGAGCTCTTGCGCATACGTAGAAAACGGCTCACTCGTCAGCAATGGACGTAGAACACCGAGTAAGAAGATGGACCCCGCTATCACCAAAGGCACCTTCGAGTTACTTTTCGCCAAGGCCACT